>NZ_JBHXME010000045.1:0-35089 GCF_042721125.1 Streptomyces sp. NPDC058469 | reverse complement strand
GACCCTGCACTCGCCGCAGGTGCACGGCTTCTTCTCGGTGCCGGTCGACCATCTGCACGCACTGCGCGAACTCGCCGCGCAGGCCATCGGCCTGAGCCGCCGTAGCCCTCGAACTTGCCGTACCCGCTTGAACTTCCAGAAGGTGTCGAACGAACCATGACAGTCGCCATCGACCGCGCGACCGGCAAGCGCCACGGTGACCGCGCACCCCGCCCCGGCCCGGGCCAACGCCTCAAGTACGGCTACCAGAAGCACTGGTACGCGTACGCGATGATCATCCCCGTGGTCGTCGTGCTGGGCGTCCTCGTGCTCTACCCCCTGGTGTACGGCCTCTACTTGACGCTCACCGACGCCGACAGCCTCAACACCGCGCGCACGATCGGCGTCAACCACATCGACGCCACCTACAAGTTCATCGGGCTCGACAACTACAAGGACATCCTGTTCGGCCCGACGTCGTACGACCGCTTCTGGTCGCACTTCATCTGGACGATCGTCTGGACCGCGCTCTGCGTCGCCCTCCACTACACGGTCGGCCTCTCCCTGGCCCTCCTGCTCAACCAGAAGCTGCGCGCCCGCACCCTGTACCGGCTGATCCTGATCCTGCCGTGGGCCGTCCCCACCTTCGTCACGGTCTTCGGCTGGCGCTTCATGCTCGCCGACGGCGGCATCATCAACTCCGCGCTGCACAGCCTGCGTCTGCCCCAGCCGGACTGGCTGGAAAGCACGTTCTGGCAGCGGTTCGCCGCGATCATGGTCAACACCTGGTGCGGTGTGCCCTTCATGATGGTCTCGCTCCTCGGCGGCCTCCAGTCCATCGACGCCTCGCTCTACGAGGCCGCCGAGATGGACGGCGCGAGCCCCTGGCAGCGCTTCCGCTACGTCACCCTGCCGGGCCTCAGGTCGGTCAGCTCCACCGTCGTCCTCCTCGGTGTGATCTGGACCTTCAACCAGTTCGCCGTGATCTTCCTGCTGTTCGGCAACACCGCCCCCGACGCCCAGATCCTGGTCACCTGGTCATACTTCCTCGGCTTCGGCCAACAGCCGCGCGAATTCGCCCAGTCGGCCGCCTACGGCATCCTGCTGCTGGCCATCCTGATCGTCTTCACCTCCTTCTACCGCCGCTGGCTGAACCGCAATGACCAACAGCTCGCGATCTGAGGCAGGAGTCCCCATGAGCACCACGACCACACCGCGACGGACCCGCCGCCGGGGCGAGTTGAGCCGCGCCGGCGCCCTCGGCTCGCACGGCATCCTCATCGTCGCGAGCCTGATCGCCCTCTTCCCGATCGCCTGGCTGGTCTTCCTCTCCCTCGGCCCGGACTCGGACGACTATCTCCACCCGGCCGGCATCTGGAAGAAGATGACGTTCGACAACTACTCGTTCGTCCTCCAGCACACCGGGTTCTTCGACTGGTTGAAGAGCTCGCTGATCGTCTCGCTCGGCACCACGGTCATCGGCGTGACCATCGCCGCCAGCACCGGCTACGCCGTCTCGCGCATGCGCTTCCCCGGCTACCGGAAGTTCATGTGGGTGCTGCTGGTCACCCAGATGTTCCCGATAGCGGTACTCATCGTGCCGATGTACCAGATTCTGGCCGACCTGCAGCTCATCGACAGCTACCTTGGTCTCATCCTCGTCTACTGCTCAACCGCGGTGCCCTACTGCGCCTGGCTGCTGAAGGGCTACTTCGACACGATCCCGTTCGAGATCGACGAGGCGGGACGCGTCGACGGGCTGAACCCCTTCGGCACGTTCCTGCGACTGATCCTGCCGCTCGCCAAGCCGGGCCTGGCGGTCGCCGCGTTCTACAGCTTCCTCACGGCCTTCGGCGAGGTCGCGTTCGCCTCGACGTTCATGCTGTCCGACACGAAGTACACGTTCGCGGTCGGGTTGCAGACGTTCGTCAGCGAGCACGATGCGCAGCGGAACCTGATGGCTGCGACGGCGGTGTTGATCGCGATACCCGTCGCCGCGTTCTTCTACCTGGTACAGAAGAACTTGGTAACCGGCCTGACGGCAGGCGGAACCAAGGGCTAAAACACCGGTGACTGGGGCGCCCCAAAGGGGCGCGGGGAACGGCGCGACCAGCCCCCACCCAGCCGCACCCAAAACCCGAGGCGGCCGTGACGTCCATCCGACCCCGCTGACATCACGGCCGCCTCGTCACCAACTCCCCATGACCGAACACCAGTTACGCACCAAGGACGCCATGAGCCAGCAGCAATCCGCCGCACCGGCCCCCGCCACCGTCACCATCAACCGTCACCGCGACTGGTGGAGGGACGCGGTGATCTATCAGGTCTATCCGCGCAGCTTCGCCGACAGCAACGGCGACGGGATGGGCGACCTGGAGGGCGTCCGCGCCCGACTTCCGTATCTGCGTGACCTCGGGATCGACGCCGTCTGGCTCAGCCCGTTCTACGCCTCCCCGCAGGCGGACGCCGGCTACGACGTCGCCGACTACCGTGCCGTGGACCCGATGTTCGGGAACCTGCTCGACGCCGACGCGCTGATCCGCGACGCCCACGGACTCGGCCTGCGCATCATCGTCGACCTGGTCCCCAACCACTCCTCGGACCAACACGAGTGGTTCAAGCGGGCGTTGCGCGAGGGCCCCGGCTCGCCCCTGCGGGAGCGCTACCACTTCCGCCCCGGCAAGGGCGAGAGCGGCGAACTCCCGCCCAACGACTGGGAGTCCATCTTCGGCGGTCCGGCCTGGACGAGGGTCACCGAACCGGACGGCTCGGCGGGGGAGTGGTACCTGCACCTCTTCGCCCCCGAGCAGCCGGACTTCAACTGGGAACACCCGGCGGTCGGGGACGAGTTCCGCTCGATTCTCCGCTTCTGGCTGGACATCGGGGTGGACGGCTTTCGCATCGATGTCGCTCACGGCCTCGTCAAGGCTGAAGGTCTGCCCGATCTCGGCTCGCACGAGCAACTCAAGCTGCTGGGCAACGATGTCATGCCGTTCTTCGACCAGGACGGTGTGCACGACGTCTACCGGCAGTGGCGCACGGTCCTCGACGAGTATGCGGGCGAGCGCATCTTCGTCGCCGAGGCGTGGACCCCGACCGTCGAGCGCACCGCGAATTATGTCCGCCCCGACGAACTGCACCAGGCCTTCAACTTCCAGTACCTGTCCACCGATTGGGACGCCGGGGAACTCCGTACGGTCATCGACCGGACGCTGGAGGCCATGCGCCCGGTAGGCGCCCCCGCCACCTGGGTCCTCTCCAACCACGACGTCACCCGGCACGCCACCCGCTTCGCCAACCCGCCCGGCCTCGGCACCCAGATCCGTCTAGCGGGGGACCGGGAGCTGGGCCTGCGCAGGGCCCGCGCCGCGAGCCTGCTGATGCTGGCGCTGCCCGGATCGGCGTACATCTACCAGGGCGAGGAACTCGGCCTGCCCGACGTCGTCGACCTCCCGGACGAAGTCCGCCAGGATCCCGCCTACTTCAGGGGCGCGGGCCAGGACGGCTTCCGGGACGGGTGCCGGGTGCCGATCCCGTGGACGCGTGACGGATCGTCGTACGGCTTCGGAAACGGGGGTAGTTGGCTGCCGCAGCCGGACGGCTGGGGCGAGTTGAGCATCGAGGCGCAGACCGGGGCGGCCGGTTCGACGCTGGAGCTGTACCGTTCCGCGCTCGCCGCCCGCCGCACACAGCCGGACCTCGGCGCGGGCGACTCGGTGGAGTGGCTGCGGGCGCCCGAGGGCGTACTCGCCTTCCGGCGTGGGGAGTTCGTGTGTGTCGCGAACACGAGCGGGGAGTCGGTGACGACCTCGGCGTACGGTCGTCTCCTGCTCGCGAGCGGTGAGGTGACCGAGGTGTCCGGCGAGGCGAAGCTGCCTGCCGACACGACGGCATGGTGGACCACCACACCGTAACCACCCCTCCGCCACGGGAAGTTCTTGCAGCAACTTCACACGGCCCGCTGCCCTTTTGGGCGGCGGGCCCTTAACATCTGGGCCACCGCAAGGTTTCCATGGAGTTTCAGCAAGAACCTTCAACGGAGAAGGAACCCACATGGCCAGCAGTAGATCACTTGCAGGAGCCTTCGCCTTCGCCGCCGCGACGGCCCTCCTGGTGCCCGGCACCGCACATGCCTCCCCTCCCGGCACCAAGGACGTCACCGCCGTCCTCTTCGAGTGGAACTTCGCCTCGGTCGCCAAGGAGTGCACCAACACGCTCGGCCCGGCCGGATACGGCTACGTCCAGGTCTCCCCGCCCGCCGAGCACATACAGGGCTCGCAGTGGTGGACGTCGTACCAGCCGGTGAGCTACAAGATCGCGGGCCGGCTCGGCGACGCCACGGCCTTCCAGAACATGATCAGCACCTGCCACGCGGCGGGCGTGAAGGTCGTCGTCGACACGGTCATCAACCACATGTCGGCGGGCAGCGGCACCGGCACCGGCGGCTCGTCGTACACGAAGTACAACTACCCCGGCCTGTACTCCTCGTACGACATGGACGACTGCACCGCCGCGGTCAGCGACTACACCAACCGCGCCAACGTCCAGAACTGCGAACTGGTCGGCCTGGCCGACCTGGACACCGGCGAGGAGTACGTCCGCGCCACGATCGCCGGCTACATGAACACCCTCCTCGGCTACGGCGCCGACGGCTTCCGCATCGACGCGGCCAAGCACATACCGGCGACCGACCTCGCGAACATCAAGTCCCGCCTGAGCAACCCCTCCGCGTACTGGAAGCAGGAGGTCATCTACGGCGCCGGCGAGGCCGTCCAGCCCACCGAGTACACCGGCAACGGCGACGTCCAGGAGTTCCGCTACGCCTACGACCTCAAGCGCGTCTTCAACAACGAGAACCTCGCCTACCTGAAGAACTACGGCGAGGGCTGGGGCTACCTGAGCAGCTCGGTCGCCGCCGTCTTCGTCGACAACCACGACACCGAGCGCAACGGCAGCACCCTCGACTACAAGGACGGCGCCAACTACACCCTGGCCAACGTCTTCATGCTCGCCTACCCCTACGGCGCCCCGGACATCAACTCCGGCTACGAGTGGTCGGACGCGGACGCCGGCCCGCCCAACGGCGGCTCTGTGACGGCCTGTTGGCAGGACGGCTGGAAGTGCCAGCACGCCTGGCCCGAGATCAAGTCCATGGTCGCCTTCCGCAACACCACGAGCGGCCAGTCCCTCACCAACTGGTGGGACGACGGCAACGACGCGATCGCCTTCGGCCGCGGCAGCAAGGGCTACGTGGCCATCAACCACGAGTCGTCGTCGCTGACGCAGGCGTACCAGACGTCGATGTCCGCGGGCACGTACTGCAACGTCCAGAGCAACACGTCGGTGACCGTGAACTCCAGCGGGCAGTTCACCGCGACACTGGGCTCGAACACGGCGCTGGCGATCTACGCCGGTAAGTCGAGCTGCTGATCCCGGCGGTGGACGGCGGCGGCGTGAGGGTGGACGTCGCCGCCGTCCGTCCCGTGGGGGATCAGGAGTTGACGGTGATGTGCCTGGCCAGGGCGGTGACGGAGAGGTCGCCGTGGTCGACCCACTGGGGGAGGGCCAGCGTCTTGTGCTGGGTGGAGGCGGGCGGGGTGATCTCCAGGTAGGCGGCGTGCACCGCGCCGGAGGTGCCGGTGTTGGCGTGGCTCCAGGCGACGACGGCCTCGGCGCTCTCGCCGTCCTTGAGGGTGAGGGTCTTCTTGCCGGGATTGTGCGCGTACCAGGTGTTGCCCCAGGTGGTGTGGGTCGTGAGCTTCTTGTGGGCGGAGTTCTCCAGGCCCAGGCCGGGGTAGCCGCGCAGCGCACAGGTCTTGCCGCTGAGGTTGCGCAGCCTGATGACGACGCCCTCGTGGTTCATTCCGCCGGCGAGCTGCTGACCGTAGGTGGCCTTGAGCGCGGAGGCGGAGCAGGTCGGCGTGGCCTTCGCGGTGGCCGTTCCAGTGGAGGTCGCGGCGTTGGCGGTACCCGCCCAGCCCGCGAGCCCCAGACCGGCGACAGCGGCCAGGCCGACCGCCGTGCGCCCGAACCTGCGGTCGGCGCGCTGGCGATGCTTGGCGGTACCGGCCTGGTCGGTGGTGTTCTGGACTTCGTTCACGGTCATGTTCCCCACTCCTGCTCCGCGGCGCGGGCCGTGGTCTGCGGCCCGCACCGTCCTTCTGGTGCCGTACACAAGGTTCGATGCGCGGTACGGCGGATTTGTTCGCAGGAGAAGGCGGGAAATCTATTTCCAGGCGTCACTCGCCGTGTAGCCGGACGAGGTGCCCGTCGTGTACGCGCGGTTCGTGCCGGACTCCCAGGTCACGGTCCCGGAGCTGTTCTTCTTGATGTACTTGTACGCGAAGGTCGTGCTCTTGGGGACGATGACGAGCTTGCTCCACGTCGGGTAGGACGCCGACGACAGCGGGATCGCGTCGCCGGTGTTCCAGGAGCCGAGCGATGCGACGGAGCCGACGACGTAGACGTTGGTGCCGAGGTCGGTGGTTGCGTACTCGTTGAAGGTGACGTCGGTGGCATCGGTGTCGGCCACGTTCCAGGAGTTGTTCAGCGAGACCGCCGAAGTGGTCGTCGTGGCAGCCCTGTTGGCGTTCGACTCCCAGGTGACGTTTCCGGAGGAGTCCTTCTTGACGTACTTGAAGGTGAAGGACGTGTTGGTCGGCACGCTCACCGCCCCAGACCAGACCGGGTACCCGGACGACGACAGCGCGACTGCCTTCGACGTGTCCCAGCCGCCCAGCGCGTCGACGGAGCCGACGACGTAGACGCTCGTGCCGGACGCGGTGGACGCGTACTCGTTGAAGGTGGCGGTCACCGTGGAGCCGGACGAGCCACCGCCGCCCGTGTCGTCGCAGCCGACCGTGCAGGTGTAGGAGGAGTTGTAGAAGGCGATCGCGCTCTTGGCCGGGATGGTGAGGGACGCGCTGCCGCCCGAGACCGTCACGGTGGAGGCGCCGCCGTCCACCACGTTCTTGTACGTGCCGTCGGCCATGCCCGTCGTGAAGGTGTAAGTCGCCGACGAGGAACCGTTGTTGAGCGCGAAGAAGCCCGCGCCGCCACGTCCGAAGCCGATCACGCTCGACGACTTGGTCTGCCAGTCGGAGACGGCCGCCGTGTCCACCGCGTTGTGCCAGGCCACCATGCCCACGACCCCGGTGTCGCGGTCGAGGCAGTACCAACTGCCGCTGGAGCAGTCGGTGTTGGTGACGAAGCCGGACGAGTTCGGCGGGGCCTGGTCGCTCTGCGTCCACTCCCAACTGGCGTACACCGTCGGGGTGGACCACTTGTAGGCGAGTTGGAAGAGGTTGGCGAGCTTGTAGGTGTCGCCGTCCTTGTAGCTCATGTGCAGGCCGTTGCGCTCGGTGTCGTGGTTGGTCACGAAGGACACCGAGTTGGCGGCCGGGAGGATGCCGCTGCTCTCCAGCGAGGACAGGTCGCTCACGTTTCCCTGGAACGCCGACTTCATCCTGCTCGCGTAGGTGAAGTCGAGGACGTCACCCGAGGCGTAGTAGTCGCTCGGTTGTGGCGTCGAGCCCGGGTAGATCTCCTGGAAGACGTACGGCGCCGAACCCGCCGTCGTGTTCGTCAGCTTGCCCTCGATCGCCGCCATGTCGGTCTCGGGGATGTGTTTGGCCGCGTCGACCCGGAACCCGTCGACACCGAGGGCGAGTTGCTTGTTCAGGAAGTTCGCGATGCCCGCGCGGACCGAGTCCGAACCGGTCTTCAGGTCGGGCAGGCCCAGGAGTTCGCAGTTCTGGACCTGGGTGAGGTTCGAGTAGTCCTGGATGGTCAGGTCGGAGGTGGGGCAATCCGCCGAGGTGTGGTAGTCGCCGGGGTCCCAGTCGGGTGTGTCGTACTTGCTGGTGATCGTGGTGCCGTTGTAGCCGGTGCCGGTCTGCGCGGCGGTGTGGTTGATCACCGCGTCCGTGTAGACCTTGACGCCCGCCGTGTGGCACGCGCTCACCATGCTCGCGAACTGGGTCGCCGTACCGAAACGGCTGTTCAGGTTGTACGAGTAGGGCTGGTAGACGTCCCACCAGTAGTAGTTGGTCTGCTTGAGCGACTCGGCGGGCGGCGCCACCTGGACCGCGCCGTAACCGGCCGGGCCCAGCACGTTCGTGCACTCGGAGGAGACGGAGGCCCAGTTCCACTCCCACAGGTTGGCGATGACGTCGCCCTTGGCGGAGGTGTCCGCGTGGGCGGTGGCGGCGGGCAGGGCGATGACGCCCGCCAGCGCGAGGGCGCCGGCGACTACGGCACTGGCCGCGCGCCTGATGGTTCCCGGTGTTCGGTATCTGCTCATGAGCGGCTCCGAAAGGGGGAATTCGGGTTTCGACAACTGGTGAGCGTGGGCCAGTTGAGAAGGGCACGTCAAGGTTGCGGTTGAAAGTTCTTTCTGTGACTTTCAGGCCTCTTGCTGCAACCCTTGCGTCGGCGATACGGTCTCGCCGGGGTCGGACCCGAACTGAGCCGTAATCGCAAGGAGTTCACGCCTGTGATACCGAGATGGCCGGCGCCCCGGACGCGCCGCACCGAGCGACGGAGAAGGGCCACGGGCGTCATCGTCGCCGCGCTCCTCGCGGCGTTCGTCCAACCCCTCGCCGCCCACGCCACGACCCCGCCCGCACCCCCGTCGGACAGCCAACTCGCCGCCACGCCCGCCCGGCACGACGACATCCGCGAGCAGTTCTACTTCGTGATGCCGGACCGGTTCGCCAACGGCGACACCTCCAACGACCAGGGCGGGCTGACCGGTTCACGCCTCAGCACCGGCTACGACCCCACCGACAAGGGCTTCTACCAGGGCGGCGACCTCAAGGGCCTGACAAAGAAGCTCGACTACATCAAGGGGCTCGGCACCACCGCCATCTGGATGGCCCCGATCTTCAAGAACCAGCCCGTGCAGGGGACCGGGAGCGACGCCTCGGCCGGCTACCACGGTTACTGGATAACGGACTTCACCAAGGTCGACCCGCACTTCGGCACCAACAAGGACCTGTCGACCCTCATCTCCACGGCGCACGCCAAGGGCATGAAGGTCTTCTTCGACGTCATCACCAACCACACCGCCGACGTCGTCGACTACGAGGGCAAGTCCTACGACTACCTCTCCAAGGGCGCCTTCCCGTACCTGACCAAGGACGGGCAGCCCTTCGACGACGCCGACTACGCGGACGGCAAGAAGACCTTCCCCGCCGTCTCCGCGTCCTCCTTCCCGAAGACCCCGACCGTCCCCGCCGACAAGACGGACGCCAAGGTCCCGTCCTGGCTCAACGACCCGACGATGTACCACAACCGGGGCGACTCGACCTACGTCGGCGAGAACGCCACCTACGGCGACTTCTCCGGCCTCGACGACCTGTGGACCGAACGTCCCGAGGTCGTCAGCGGCATGGAGAAGATCTACGAGAAGTGGGTCCGCGACTTCGACATCGACGGCTTCCGCATCGACACCGTGAAACACGTCGACATGGACTTCTGGACCCAGTGGGCCACGGCGCTCGACAAGTACGCGGCCCGGCACGGCCGGAAGAACTTCTTCATGTTCGGCGAGGTCTACTCCGCCGACACGTCGGTCACTTCGCCGTACGTCACCCAGGGCCGCCTGGACGCCACGCTCGACTTCCCCTTCCAGGACGCGGCCCGCGTCTACGCCTCCCAGGGCGGCAGCGCGCAGAAGCTCGCGAGTGTCTTCGGCGACGACTACAAGTACACGACCGACAAGGCGAACGCGTACGAGCAGGTCACCTTCCTCGGCAACCACGACATGGGCCGTATCGGCCACTTCCTCGACCAGGACAACCCGAAGGCCACCGACGCCCAACTCCTCGCCAAGGACCAGCTCGCCAACGAGCTGATGTTCCTCAGCCGCGGCAACCCCGTCGTCTACTACGGCGACGAGCAGGGCTTCACCGGCTCCGGCGGCGACAAGGACGCCCGCCAGACGATGTTCGCCTCTAAGATCGCCGACTATCTCGACGACGACGAGATCGGCACCGACCGTACGGCCGCCAGCGACTCCTACGACTCAACCGCCCCGCTGTACAAGCAGATCGCGGCTCTCTCGAAGCTGCGCAAGGACAACCCGGCCCTCACGGACGGCGTGCAGACCGAGCGCTACGCGGCCGACGGCGCCGGTGTCTACGCCTTCACGCGCACCGGCAGGAGCGCCGAATACGTCGTCGCCCTCAACAACGCCGACACGGCGAAGACGGCGACCTTCGCGACCGGTTCGCCGGACATGAAGTACCGGGGGATCTACGGTACTTCGGCCACCGCGACGAGCGGCGCCGACAACAAGGTCACCGTCACCGTCCCCGCCGGTTCCGCGATCGTCCTCAAGGCGGCTGGCGCTCTCGCCCGACCGGTGAGCAAGCCGACGATCACCCTCAAGGCTCCGGACGCGGGAGCCACCGGCACCGTCGAGTTGAGCGCCGACGTCACGGGCGGGCAGCTCGACCGGGTCGTCTTCGCCGCCCAGACCGGCAACGGTAGGTGGCAGACGCTGGGCTCCGCCGACCACGCCCCGTACAAGGTCACGCAGACCATCGGGAAGGACGTACCAGCCGGAACAGCCCTGCGCTACAAGGCGGTTGTCGTCGACTCGACCGGTCGCACGGCGAGCGCGACGGCCGCGTCCACCACCGGTACCCCGCCCGCCGAAGAGGTCCCCACCGCCTCCTCGCGCGACTACGCGATCGTCCACTACAAGCGCACCGACGGCGACTACGACAACTGGGGCCTGTACGCCTGGGGCGACCTCGCCGACGGCGAGGCGACGACCTGGCCGGCCAGTCATCCCTTCGTCGGCCGCGACGCCTACGGTGCCTTCGCCTACGTCAAGTTGAAGCCCGGCGCGACGAACGTCAGCTTCCTGGTGATCGACAAGGACGGCAACAAGGACGTCTCCGCCGACCGTTCGATCGACGTCACGCGGACCGGCGAGGTGTGGATCGAGCAGGGCAAGGACGCCGTACGGACACAGCGGCCCGACTACCCGGCGCAGGACACCACCAAGGCCGTCATCCACTACCACCGGGCGGACGGCGACTACTCCGGCTGGGGTCTGCACGTCTGGACGGGTGCCGCGAGTCCCACGGACTGGTCGAGCCCGCTCCAGCCGGTGAAGACCGACGCCTATGGCGCTGTCTACGAAGTGCCGCTCAACTCCGGTGCCACCAGCCTCAGTTACATCATCCACAAGGGCGACGAGAAGGATCTCTCCGCCGACCAGTCGTTGGATCTCAAGTCCAGCGGCAACGAGGTGTGGCTGTTGAACGGCCAGGAGAAGTACCTCCTGCCGCAGCCCGCCGGCAGTGCGGCGGCCCTCGACCTGACCACCTCCAAGGCGGTCTGGATCGACCGGAACACGGTCGCCTGGAACGGCTCGGACGCGGCTGCCTCGACCCAACTCGTCTACTCCCACGACGGGTCGATCGCCGTGAAGGACGGCACCCTGACGAGTGACGACGAGCGCTGGCTGCGCCTGTCGAAGACCACGCTCACCGACGCCCAGAAGGCCGAGTTCCCCTATCTGAAGGACTACACGGCCTGGTCCGTCGACCCACGTGATCGAGGGCGGGTGCGGGAAGCCTTGAACGGGCAGCTCGTCGCCTCCCAACGAGCCGTGAACGGCGCCGTGTTGGCCGCCACCGGCGTGCAGATCGCCGGCGTACTCGACGACCTGTACGCCTCCGCGACCAAGGCCGACCTCGGCCCGACCTTCCGCAACGGCCGTCCCACGCTGGCCGTTTGGGCGCCGACCGCGCAGTCCGTTCAGCTCGACCTCGACGGTTCGCTCAAGAGGATGAACCGGAACGCCACCACCGGCGTCTGGTCCGTCACCGGCCCGGCCTCCTGGAAGAACAAGCCGTACCGGTACGTCGTGAAGGTGTGGGCGCCGACCGTCCAGAAGCTCGTCACCAACGAGGTCACCGACCCCTACTCGGTCGCTCTCACCACCGACTCGAAGCGCAGCCTCGTCGTCGACCTCGACGCCAAGTCCCTTGCCCCGAGCGGCTGGTCGAGCCTGAAGAAGCCCAAGGCGGTGGCGTTGAAGGACGCCGAGATCCAGGAACTGCACATCCGGGACTACTCCGTCGACGACAAGACCGTCCCGGCCGCCGACCGGGGCACGTATCTCGCCTTCACGGACAAGGACAGCGACGGCTCCAGGCATCTGCGGGAGCTGGCCAAGTCCGGGACGTCGTACGTGCATCTGCTGCCCGCCTTCGACATCGCCACCATCCCCGAGAAGAAGTCCGAGCAGTCGACCACCGACTGCGACCTCGCCTCCTACGCCGCCGACTCTCAGAAGCAGCAGGAGTGCGTGGCGGCCGTCGCCGCGAAGGACGCCTACAACTGGGGTTACGACCCCTACCACTTCACGGTTCCCGAGGGTTCGTACGCGACCGATCCGGACGGCACCGGTCGTACCGTCGAGTTCCGCAAGATGGTCAAGTCGCTGAACGAGGACGGGCTCAGGGTCGTCATGGACGTGGTCTACAACCACACGGCGGCCAGCGGGCAGGCGGACACCTCCGTGCTGGACAGGATCGTGCCCGGCTACTACCAACGGCTCCTCGCCGACGGCAGCGTGGCCAACTCCACCTGCTGTGCCAACACGGCCACCGAGAACGCCATGATGGGCAGGCTCGTCGTCGACTCCGTGGTCACCTGGGCCAAGGAGTACAAGGTCGACGGCTTCCGCTTCGACCTCATGGGCCACCAGCCGAAGGCCAACATCCTCGCCGTACGCAAGGCACTTGACGCGCTGACCCTCGCGAAGGACGGCGTCGACGGCAAGAAGATCATCATGTACGGCGAGGGGTGGAACTTCGGCGAAGTCGCCGACGACGCCCGTTTCGTGCAGGCCACGCAGAAGAACATGGCCGGCACGGGCATCGCGACCTTCTCCGACCGGGCCCGTGACGCGGTGCGCGGCGGCAGTCCCTTCGACGAGGACCCGGGTGTCCAGGGCTTCGCGTCGGGGCTGTACACCGACCCCAACTCGTCCACGGCAAACGGCACTTCGGCCGAGCAGAAGACCCGCCTCCTGCACTACCAGGACCTCATCAAGGTCGGCCTGAGCGGCAACCTCGCCAAGTACCGGTTCACCGACACCGACGGGAAGGACGTCACCGGCGCCGAGATCGACTACAACGGTGCTCCCGCCGGCTACGCGGACGCGCCCGGCGACGCCCTCGCCTATGTCGACGCGCACGACAACGAGTCGCTGTTCGACGCCCTCACCTACAAGTTGCCCGCCACGACGAGTGCTTCCGACCGGGCCCGGATGCAGGTCCTCGCCATGGCCACTGCCACCCTGTCGCAGGGGCCGTCCCTGTCCCAGGCCGGGACCGACCTGCTGCGCTCCAAGTCCCTGGACCGCAACTCGTTCGACAGCGGAGACTGGTTCAACGCGATCCACTGGAACTGCGCGGACGGCAACGGCTTCGGGCAGGGGCTGCCGATGGCCGCTGACAACGAGACCAAGTGGCCGTACGCGAAAGGTCTGTTGACGTCGGTCAAGGTGGGCTGCGGGCAGATGGAGGGAGCCTCGGCCGCGTACCAGGAGCTGCTGAAGATCCGTACGACGGAACCCGTCTTCTCGCTCGACACGGCCGGGCAGGTGCAGGCGAAGCTGGCGTTCCCGCTGTCCGGGACGGACGAGACGCCCGGGGTGATCACCATGGAACTCGGTGATCTGGTCGTCGTGTTCAACGCGACGCCGAGCACACGGGAGCAGAAAGTGGACGCCCTGGCCGGTACCGGCTACCGGTTGCATCCGGTGCAGGCGACGGGCGCGGACGCCACCGTGAAGTCGGCCTCGTACGCGAAGAATTCGGGCACCTTCGCCGTTCCGGGACGCACTGTGGCGGTATTCACCCGGACACCCTGAAAGCGCATTACCGTAGTGGGGCAGGCTGTGGACACCGGCCTGCCCCACCGGTGTGTCAAAGGGCCAGGTCTGACAAATGGACGTCAACGGCAAACTGACGCACGCGACCGTGCTGGTCGTGGACGACGAGCCGGCGAGCCGGTTCGCGATCGAAAGTGTGTTGAGCCGCGCCGGGCATCGGGTCCTCGCGGTCGGCAGCGGCGCCGAGGCGCTCGCCGAACTCGACGTACGGCTGCGCAAGGGGAACCTGCCCGACGTGGCCCTGATCGACGTGCACCTGCCGGACATGAGCGGGTTCGAACTGTGCCGTCTGCTCAAGGAGCGGCCGCGCATGGCGGGCCTGCCGGTCGTGCACGTCTCGGCCCTCGCCGCACCCCCGAGCGACCGCTGCCAGGCGCTCGACGCGGGCGACGAGGCCTTTCTGACGGTGCCCGCGGAGCCCGAGGAGATCGAGGCCGCGGTCCGGGCCGCGGTCCGGGCCTCCCGGCTGCGCGCCGACGACCAGGCGCTCGTACGGCGGCTGACCCTGCTGTCGGAGATGATCGTCACCATCCAGGCGGCGCGCTCCCTCCAGGAACTCGTCGACGTCGCCGCCGACGGCACCGCACGGCTCACCGGCACCCCCGCCGCCGTGTTCGTCCTCGACCGCGACGACGAGCTGTACCGCGGCCTTCCCCGGGACCGCACCTCGGTCGCGCTGCCGGACGCGGGGGCCGACCGGACCGTGGCCCGACTGCTGCGGCGGCTCTCCCAGGGGCAGTCCGGGGTGCAGATCACGACCGTGCCCGCGCCGCTGTGGCCCACCGGGTTCTTCCGGCCCGGCGTGGAACACGATGCCCGGCTGGCGCTGGTCCTCACCCACGAGGGCAGGGCCCCGGTCTGCCTCGCCGCCCCCACCCGCGGGCTGCGCCGGGTGGGCCCCGAGGCCGGGGCGCTGCTGGCGCAACTCGCCCAGGCCACCGCGCTCGCCGCCGAACCGCTCCTCATGTACCAGGTCGAACGGCATGTCGCCCTCACCCTCCAGCGCAGCTTCCTGCCCAAGCCGGACCGGCTGCCCGAACTCCCGGGCGTGGACGTCGTGGTGAGGTACGTGCCCGCGTCCCAGGACACCGAGATCGGCGGCGACTTCTACGCCGTCCTCAAGGTCGCCGGGGGAGTGCTGTTCGTCGTCGGCGACGTCGTCGGGCACTCGCTGGAGGCGGCCACCGTCATGGTGGAGATACGGCACGCCCTGCGCGCCTACTGCGTCGACGAGAGCGACCCGAGCGTGCTCGCCGAGCGGCTGGACCGGATGCTCCAGCACTACCACCCGGAGACCACGGCCACCGTCTGCCTGGCCCTCGTCGACCCGGACACCGGGCGCACCCTCATCTCCAACGCGGGCCACATCCCGCCGCTGATCATCCGGGACAGCGGCAGCACGGACTACGCCAAGGCGGCCGGCCCGCTGCTCGGCGTGGGCCTGTCCCATCCGCCGCCCACGGAACTGTTCCTCGAACCCACCGACCGGCTCCTCATGATCACCGACGGCCTCATCGAGACCCGGGGCACGGACATCTCGGCGTCGATGGAACAGCTCCGCGCGGCGGCCTCCGGCGCCCTGCCCGGCCTGGACGCCCTGTGCGACACCCTGCTGGACTGCTTCGGTGTCGACCGGGACGACGACATCGCGATGCTGGCGCTGCGGCTGGGGTGAGCCCGCGGGCGGCTAGGGTGAGCCCGTTGTTGGCTGAGAAACAGGAGTGCCCCATGCCGCAGATCACCGTCGACCACTCCCACACGATCTCCTTCGACCAGGACGGCTTCGCCCGCGCGCTGCACGAGGCGGTGGTCGAGATCGCCGCGGCGAAGCCGGAGGCGTGCAAGACGCAGTTCCGCCCGAGCGAGTACACGGCCTTCGGGTACGAGGGTCTCGACGAGCTGGGACACACCGTCGTCCACGTCACCCTCGGCCTGCTCGCCGGGCGCACCGAGGAGACCAAGGCGCGCCTGACGGAGAAGGTCCTGGACCTCCTCCGCGAGTACATCGACGAGGACGGCTCCGTGCTGCACGCCTCCGCCGAGGTGCGCGAACTGGACGCGTCCTACCGGAAGTTCGAGCGCTAGGGCCCGTCCTACGACGCCAGTGCGATCAGCCGGACGACGAGGTCGGTGAACGGCCCGTCGCCCGGCTCGTTCCGGAGGGACTCACGCAGCAGCGCGGCCAGTTCCTCGTCGTACGCCGCGCTCACCGCCGCCAACGCCCCGAAGTCGTGCACGAGTTGGCGTTCCAGATCGGCGCGCGGGATGCGCCGGCCGTCCAGCCAGATCAGGGCCGTCGACTCGACCAGCGAGATCCACGAGCGAATCATCAACTCCAGCCGGGCGGGCGGCTGTTCGACCTTCATGTGGGAGAGGATCTGGAGGTATGCGGCCTGTCGCACCCCGTCGACGAGCGCGTTGGTCGTGGACGAACCCACCGCGGGACCGCCCCGCATCAGCGCCGCGAAACCGGGCCCGTGGTCGTCCACGAAGTCGAAGAACCGGCTCATCACCCGCAGCAGCCGTCCGCCCAGCGAGCCCTCCTCGGCGACCACGAACCGCCCGGCGAGATCGTCCGAGGCGCGCTGCAACGCGGCCTCGTACAGGCTGAGTTTGCCGGGAAAGTAGTGGTAGACCAGCGGCCGTGAAATGCCCGCGGCCGCGGCTATCTCGTCGATGGAGACCTCGTCGGGCGAGCGATGGCTGAACAGTTCGAGAGCGACGCCGATCAACTGCTGTCGCCGTTCCTCGACTCCCATCCTGCGGCGAACCCCGGTACTCATGCGAACACCTTACCGATCGGAACCGGACCTCAACGGCCCGGTCCACCCAAGGTCGTTCACATGTCCAACACGATTCGCTCACCACGGGCCCGGGATACACAGATCAGCATCGAGTCATCACGCTCCGCGTCCGTCAGCAGCTCGTCCCGATGCTCCACCTCCCCTTCCACGACCCGCTGTTGGCAGGTTCCGCAGAACCCCTGTTCGCAGGAGTAGAGCGTGTCGGGCAGCTCCGCCCGTACGGCGGCCAGCACCGTGGAATCGGCGGGCACGTTCAACGTCCGTCCGCTGCGCCGGAGTTCGACCTCGAAGGCGGCGTTCCCGGCCAACGGTGCCCGGGGCACGAACCGTTCGAGCCGCACGTCAGAAAACCGCTCCTCCACGGCCGCCATCAGCCCTTCGGGCCCGCAGCAGTAGACGGCAGCACCCTCGGGCAACTCCGCCAGCAGCACGTCGAGTTCGGGTCGCCGCCCGCTCACCACGGTGATCCGGTCCGTGCCGAACTCCGCCAACTCCTCAAGGAACGGCATCGAGTTCGGGGTACGGCCCGCGTACAGCAGACGCCAGTCGACACCCTCGGGCAGTGCCCGCAGCATCGGCAGCACCGGGGTGATCCCGATCCCGCCGACGACGAAGACGTACGCGGGCGCGTCGACGAGCGGGAACCGGTTCCGCGGCCCTCGCACCTCCAACTCCGCGCCCACCCGCACCTGTTCGTGCACCTCGCGCGACCCGCCCCGTCCGTCCTCGACCAGCCGCGTCGCGACCGTGTACGACGAGGTGTCCGCCGGGTCGCCGCACAGCGAGTACTGCCGTACCAGCCCCGAGGGCAGCACCAGATCGATGTGAGCCCCGGGTTCCCAGCGCGGCAAGTCCCGGCCTTCCAGGCGCAGTTGTACGACTCCCTCGGCCACCGTCTCCCGCGCGGCGACCCGGAGCCTCAGTGCCCGTGAGCGGGGCCGGCCGGAGATCGGCGGGTCCAGCGCGGGCAGCGGCCACAGCGGCGAGGCCCGCACCCGGCGCCGTAGCGCACGTCGGGTCAGCAGCGCGGCGCCGGTCAGGACGGCGACGGTGAGGGGCTTCGGCACTACTCCGCCCTCTTCTCGGCGGCCACCGCCGCGGGCGAGGACGCGAGGTACGCGACGGCCTGTTCGGTGCTGCCCTCCTGGGACGGGTGGTAGGCGGGGCTCAGATAGCGGGGTATGGACCTGAGCATGTCCCCGGCGGCGGGCAGGGTGCCGCGTTTTCCGGCGACGTAGAAGTCCTTGAAGCTCGCGTGTGCGTCGACGAGGGTCGGGTCGTTCGCCATGAAGAAGCGGGCCCCGCGCTGCCACAGGAACATCAGCGCGGCGAACGCGGTCGCCCAGGTCCGGGCGCGCCGCCGGTAGCCGCCGTCGACGTGCGTGAAGAGGTCGAAGGCGACCGAGCGGTGCTCGACCTCCTCGGCGCCGTGCCAGCGCAGCAGGTCCAGCATGGTCGGATCGGCGCCGCGCCGGTCCAACTCCTCGGCGTTCAGCACCCAGTTGCCGAGGAACGCGGTGTAGTGCTCGATCGCCGCGATGATCGCGACCCGCTCCAGCAGCCACCACTTCCGGGCCCGGCCCGGCGGCAGGGTGCGGTCGCCTAGCAGCTTCTCGAAGAACCAGTCGACCTGCGCGGTGTACGGCGTCGGGTCGAGCCCCAGTTCCTTCAGATGCGGGAGTACCTCGTCGTGCGCCTGGGAGTGCATCGCCTCCTGGCCGATGAACCCGATCACGTCCTCGCGCAGCCGGTCGTCCCGGATGAGGGGCAGCACCTGCTTGTAGACATGCACGAACCACCGCTCACCGGCGGGCAGCAGCAGATGCAGCACGTTGATCGTGTGCGTGGTGAACGGATCGCCGGGCACCCAGTGCAGCGGGGTGCCCTCCCAGGAGAAGGACACCTTTCGGGCCTTGAGCGGCGTGTTGGACATGGCGTCAATGTACTGACGGGTAAGTCCCTGGGGAAGCCTTGTGCGGGGACTTGTTGACGCGAATGTCAGCTAGGGCCAGGTTCTTCGGGTGCGGGTCCGTCGTGGCTGGTCGCGCAGTTCCCCGCGCCCCTTTAAGGCGCGAGACCTCGCCCGGCACTCAACAGGCCTTCCCGCGGGGCGTTTAGCGCAGGCCCGTGATCGTCCTGCCGTCGTCCAGGGAGCCTTTCAGCTCGGCTTGAACGCCCTGCTTGGTCTTCACGGCCAGGAGGCCGCCCCGTGCCGAGCCGTTGACCCCGCCCGTCGCGCTGATCGTCTCCGTGCCCTTGCTGCCCGCGGCCAACAGGTACCAATGGCCCGCCGCCGACTTCCACAGCACTCCGGCCAGTACGTGCGGGTCGCGCGCCCCGCACGCCGGCACGTCCTGCGCCTTCGCGGCGACCGCGCCGTACGTCCCGCCCGGCGTGCGGAACTGCGCCAGCACCCGCTCGCCGCCGCCCTGCCAGGTCTCGGCCCGGGTGCACACCCACTCCGCCGCGCCGCTCGCGTCGGGCAGCGGCTGCTCGGCGTACTGCCAGGCGTTCACGGACCGTACGCCGAGCGAGCGCATGGCGCCGAGGGAGCAGGCGAAGGGCGCCCAGGCGTGCTGGGTCGCCGCGCCGGACACCTCATGGACCGAGCCGGGGCGCCCGGCGGTGAGGTGCGCCGGGACCAGTTCGCCGAGGTCGCTCATCAGGCGGGTGCCGGTGTCGTCGGTGAGCTGGAGTACGTTCCACGACGTGCACGCGCCGGTCTGCTGCGCGGGGCTGGCCAGCGGCGAGGTGATCCCGTCGGTGAGGGTCATGGGCAGCGCGCCGGCGTTCGGCTTCTGCAGGTCGCGCTCGGCCGCCTGCTTCACCCAAGGGGCCGTCAGATAGCGGACGTTGCCGTCGGCGCGGTCCAGGACCACCGCGTCCGCCTCGGCCCCGGTCGCGCCGTCGACCCGCGCGAAGTCCAGCGCGGCCCCCTTGGTGCCGTCCTTCGGTTCGGCGTAACGGGCGATGCGCAGACCGTCGTAGAGGATCACCACGCGCGCGTTGTCGACCGTGCCGGCGTAGAGGAGTTGGGGCGGTCCTGCCGGGCCGCCGGAGGGGGTGCCGGGGGTCGCCGAGACCTGGACGGACTCGCCGGGGCGGGCCCAGACGGCGAGGGCGCGGCGCAGCAGGGCGGTGTCCTTGGTGAGGTCGCCGCGGGCGGGCCAGACGGAGAAGTCCTCGCGCGCGGAGGACTCCCACGCGGTGGGCGCAATCCTGATCAACTTGCCGGGGTTCAGGGCGGCTTGGGCCGCCGGGTTCTCCGCGTACGCGGGAGCGGCGGCGCCGTCCGGGCCCCAGCCGCCGCCGGGCAGCGCGAGCAGCGCACCGCACACGGCGACGGCCGCCGCGGCGGCGAGCGCGGCCTTGCCGTGCTGACGGCGGCGCATCAGGTCGGTGGGCCGTGCGTGCAGCGAACAGGGGTCGAACTCGGGGGAGCTGAGGAGTTCGTACTGCGCGGGCGTCTCGTCGGCCTCCCGCAGCGCCGCGTCCACCTCCTCTACGCCGGCCGCCGCGAGCACCCTGCGTACGTCGCCGTCGGGCAGCTTCTCCAGGCCACGCAGCACGTACACGGCGCGAGCCGGGCCCGAGAGGGCCGACAGCCGCTGGTCCAGGGCGAGTTCATCGGCGCCGCCCGAGCGGGGGAAGAGCCGCAGGCCCCACACCTGGGGGAGCAGCGGCGGGAGTTGGGACCGCTTGGGCCACGCCCGGAACGACAGCGGGAGGCCCGCCTCCAGTGCCGTACGCACGACCTGGAGGCGGACGAAGGCGTAGCCCGGGTCGCCGTCGCGGCCGGTCGACTGGGCCGGGATCACGGACGCCGACGCGCGGCCTCTGGGCAGGGCGCGTTGGGTGAGGGCGTGCGCGGTCAGGACGCGCCGGTTGCGACCGAGGCTCGGGGGGAGCACCAGATAGGCGAGCCGGACGAGCCGTGGATAGTGCTCGACGAGCGCGGCCTCGGCCTGTTCGACATCGACGACCGGGTCGGTGGGTGAAGCTGCGGGGCGCTTGGCGACATCCTGTGACTGCACGTTCAGCAAAACGAGCGAATCGTTGGTTGGTCACCGCCGCCCCGGGGACTCGGCGCTCCGGTCAGTCCGCCGGCTCGACCAGCGCCCGCGCGTAGTTCGCCATCGACCGCTGGTAGCGCGGCAGATGGGGCGCGAGGGCGCCCAGCACGAGGGACAGGCCCTCGCGGTCGCGGCCCAGGCTGGACAGACACAGGGCGAGGCACGCGCGGACGGCGTCGTCCAACTCGTCGGAGGGGCCGTCGAGTTCGGGCGTGAGCAGTTTGACGCCCTCCTCCGCCTGCCCGATGTTCCGCAGCGAACTGGCGAGTTGGATCTTCGCCCGGCGCCCCTTGTACCCGTCGAGCCCGCGCGCGAGCGCCTCCCGGTACAGCGGAGCGGCCCGGTCCGAGTGCCCGGTGGAGTCCCAGGCGCAGGCCTGTTCGAAGGGCCCCGGCGGACTGCCGTCCGGGAGCTCGGCGACGAGCGCGTCGATCACGGCACGGAAGTCGGCCGCCCTCTCCTCCGGATAGTCGTCGAAGGCCGCCCAGGCGGCGGTCACGCGGTCTTCCCAGTCCTGATCCACGTCTTGATCCACGTCTTGATCCATGGGCGCCACCTTCGCACGCGTGTGCAGCCGGTGACCATGGATTTGAGCGCGGGGCCCTCCCGGGCCGTATCGGATAGGACGGCCCCTCGCCGGGGTTCGCCGCGGCATGCTTTTGTTGACCGGACGACCGGAGGAACGACAGATGAGGTTGACCCGACCGATGCTCGCGGTGGCCGGCGCCACGGCGGCGCTGGCACTGGTGGGCTGCGGTGCCGACACCAAGGCCGCGACCGTACCTGCGGAGGCCACCGGCAGCCTGGAGAGTCTGGCCGCCAAGGTGAAGTGCACACCCGACATCCAGACCGACGCCGACGAACTCCGCCAGGCCATCTGCAAGATGAGCTACGGCAAGTTCGTCCTCGCGACCTTCGCCACCGACCGCGGTCAGCGCGAGTGGATCAACGGCGCGAAGGACTACGGCGGGTTCTACCTCGTCGGCCGCAAATGGGTCGCCGTGGGCACCGACAAGATCGTCAAGAAGCTGCAGACCACCCTCGGTGGCAACGAGGAGATCGGCACCGACCACTCGAAGCACACCAGCTGAGAAGGCTGTGCCCGGTTCACACCCCTCAAAGGGCCGACACCGGTTAGGCCGGGACACACACGAAAGCGGGCGGTGGGAGAAACCCACCGCCCGCTTCGTACTACCGGGTCCTACCGGCTAGTTGCGCTCACTGGCACTTCTTGCCGGAGTTGACGCAGTTGGCGATCGTCGCCGCCAGGTTGTTCTTGGTGACGCTGATGAAGTCGTCGTGGTCGGTCGACGGCTTGTGCAGCTGCTCCGGGAATCCGTCCACCGCGTAGGCGTTCTTCACGGTGCCGTCCGCCTGGAGGGTGGGGGGCGTGATCTTGTAGACCAGGCTCATCGTCAGCTGCGGGATGGCCTTGAAGCCGTTCCCGCAGACACCGCTCGCCGGGTCCGCGAAGGCCACGTGCGTACGGTGGTTGGCGCTGTCGGCGTTCACGCCGTCCCAGCAGCTCTGGAACGCGAAGGTGCGGACCACGTTGCTGCCCTGCGGGCAGATCGGGTACTGCTCCGTCAGCTGGACCTTGTCCTCGAAGCCGGTGCAGCTCCAGTGCGCGTTGGCGTTCGCCAGACCGTTGGTGAGCGTCTTGGCGTCACCGGTGATGATGCGCAGGAACTGCGGCATCGCGACGACCTTGCTGGCCGGCGAACCGACGTACTTGATCTGCGCCGACTGCGGCGTCAGGATCTTGCCGACGTTGCCTTCCTTGCCACCGCCGTCCGCGTTCGCGTCGAACTCCTGCGTGCCGTCCTGCACACGGACGACCGGCCAGTAGTACGCCGAGAGGTCACTCTGGTTCTGGCAGCTGGAGGGGGCGGCCAGCAGCGAGTCGTTCGTGGAGAACGCGTTGACCTTCTGGTTGCCGACGTAGTCGTGCTCGTGGTGCGCGCCGTTGGTCACGCCGGGCGCCACGATGACGTTGTCGGTGTTGTGGTTCTTGTTCGCGTTGACACCGCACTTGGTGGTGAACGAACCGGTCGAAGCCTGGCCGCTGTTCTGCGGCTTCGCCAGCACATTGTTCGCCACCTTCGTGATGTCCACGAAGTCGGCCGCCACCGGGCCGTTGCCGGCCTGGCCACCGTTGTTGGCGGGCGGCGCCGCACTTGCGCTGGCACTTGCACTGGCGCTCGGCGCGGCGGTGTTCTGCCCGCCGCCGTTGTTCTTGCCGCCGCCCTTGCCCCGACCGCCGCCGCGACCTGCCGTGGTGGTGTTGGTGGCGTTCTGCGTCGTACAGGCGGCGAGCTGCTTCAGCGCGGTCGCGTTGACGGTGCCGCCCACTCGCTGGATGTCGATGCGAATACGGTCGATCGTCGCGGCCCGCTTCTCCTTGAGGGGGCCGACGATCGCGTTCTGCACGAAGCTCGCGTCATTCGCCTGGGCCTGACGCGTCGAAGCGAGCCGGGCGTAGGCCTCGGTGATCTGCTTGTCGAGGTTCGCCAGCTCGGTGGCGACACCCTGACGAGCCTTCTGAGGCACGCTCGTCAGCTGCTGGCCGACGTCCGGGCAGGCGATCGTCGCGACTTGCGCCGCGGCGGCCGCGGCCTTGGTCTGGTTCTGCCCCGACGAGTTGGACTCGTGCGCCGAAGCGTTCATCTGTGCCCAGAGCAGCCCGCCCCCACCGAGCGCTAGGGCAGCCGATGCGGCAATGGCCTTGGTGGCCAGCGGCGTACGGCGTTTACGATCATTGCGTCCCATGGAACTCCTCTGACTTCCTTGCGGGGCAGCGAGGCGCCCGACAGGAGTGAAGCGGCGCCCTTTGATACGCAGGGGGTCCCAGGAGTGTTCAGCCGTCTCAGAAACTGATGAGAGATTCTTGGGTAAGTCCCCTCCCAACTGCCCTTTAAACACCGGCAGTTGTGATCGACTCACAGCTAGTGCTCAGCGTCCCTGGTCCAAATAGGCCAATACCGCCAGCACGCGGCGATTGTCGTCGTCCGAGACTTCCAGTCCCAGTTTGGCGAAAATATTGGACGTGTGCTTCCCGATCGCCCGTTCCGTGACGACGAGTTGCCCCGCGATCGCCGCGTTCGACCGCCCCTGCGCCATCAGTTCGAGCACCTCGACCTCCCGCGGAGTCAACCGCCCCAGCGGCCGGTCGTCGGCAGCCCGCCGCGCCAGCAACTGCTGAATGACCTGCGGATCCATCACCGTCCCACCCCCCGCCACCCTTCGCACGGCATCCACGAACTGCTCCGCGTCGAACACCCGGTCCTTCAGCAGATAGCCCACCCCACCGGTCCCGTCGGCGAGCAGCTCCCGCGCGTACAACTGCTCCACGTGCTGCGACAGCACGAGCACCGGCAGCCCCGGCCGCTCCCGGCGCGCCCGCAACGCGCACTGCAGCCCCTCGTCGGTGTGCGTGGGCGGCAGCCGTACGTCGACCACGGCCACGTCGGGCGCCAACTCGGCCAGCGCCTTGGTGAGTTCGGGCCCGCTCTCCACCGCCGCGACGATCTCGAAGTCGTAGGCCTCCAACAGCCTGACCAGCCCGTCCCGCAGCAGGAACAGGTCTTCGGCTAGGACAACGCGCACGGAATCTCCATGGTCACCATGGTGGGACCGCCCGCGGGACTGCTGACGGCCAGGACGCCGTCGAATGTACCCAGCCGCCGCTCGACCCCGGACAGTCCCGACCCGGCCCCGACCACGGCGCCACCCCGGCCGTTGTCGGTGACGGAGATCCGCAACGCCCCCTCCACATGACGCATATCGACCCAGATCCGGTCGGCACCGGAGTGCTTGACGGCGTTGGTGAGCACCTCGCTGACGGCGAAGTACGCGGCCGACTCGACCGGCGCCTCCGCCCGCCCACCCCCGAGCTCCGCGCTCACCTCCGTAGTCACCGGCATCCGCAACGCCAACGCCCTTACGGCATCCCCGAGTCCACGCTCCGCGAGCACCGGCGGATGGATACCGCGTACCAGATCACGCAACTCGCCCAGCGCCTCGACGGACGACTGCCGTGCCCGGGCGAGCAGTTCCCTGGCCTTGGCCGGGTTCTTCTCCAACAGCGCCTCGATCGTGCCGAGATCCATCCCCATGGCCACCAGCCGGGCCTGTGCCCCGTCGTGCAGGTCCCGCTCGATCCGCCGTAGCTCAGCGGCCGAACCGTCCACCGCGTCCCGCCGGGTCTCGGTCAACACCCTTACGCGCTCGGCGAGTTGGCCCTGTCCCGGGGCGAGCACGGAACGAGTCAGCAGAAAGTGAACGCGCAGGAGTGGCGGGGTGAGGAAGAAGGAAGCGAAGAGGATCGCGACGCCCAGCACACCCGCGAGCAGCGCACTGCCCTGCCCACCCACCGGCACGAACCCGTACCACCATCCGACATACGTCCCGTCCGTGAACACCCGCCACAACCCGAACGCCAACGCGAAGCCCTCCAGCGGATAGAACACCAGGGCGGCAGGCACCACCGCGGTGACGAACCCGGCGATCATGTCGACGGGCAGCCAGCGGAGATCACGCCAGGTGGCGGGGTCGCCGAGCATACGGAGGGCACGCGTCCAGGGCTTGGCTCCGGCCGGCACCGGCCGATAAGCCGGCGGAATCCGGATCCCGCACCACTCCCCGGCGAACAGCCGCCGCCGATCCGCGTGCGCCCGCACCCCGGCCAGGACCCAGGGGGTGGTGATCAGACCGACGCCGAGCGGAATGAGCACGAGGGACACGACGGTGAGGACGAAGAGGGTGAGCGAACCGCCCAGGGAGACAAGAGCGAGAACAAGCGCCCGCACCCCGGCGACCAGAGCGGCCCGGGCCCGCTGACCGACGTCCGGGTCACCCTCGTGTTTCGTATCCATACGGCCAGTCTCACTGAACGGGGAGACAGAGGCACGGGTCCCGGCCCCCATGACGGGGGTGGTGCTAACGCCACCGGCCAACTGAAGGGCTTTTGCTTTTAGGGGCGCGGGGCTGTATCGATATGCGGCTCCGCCGTGTAGGCGCGACCAGCCCCCACCGACCAGCCCCCACCGACCAGCCCCCACCGGCCTGCAGACAAACGACTCGCTAGCCCAGCGGAGCGTCCAGCACCTTCGCCTCCACAACAGGGTCAAGCCCCACCCCCGGCCGATCAGCCCGCCGCGGCGCAACCCCACCAACGCCCTGCAACCAACGCCACGTATCGCCCACCGTCTCCGCCACGGGACGACACCTCAACCCAGTAGCCACCGCCCGAGACACATCCGCACTGTGCAACGCGTCGTACCCCTCACTCCCCGGCGGCACCCACACCGGCAACTGAGTCCAAGGCTCGATCCCGGCCCCGAGCACGACCTCGGGCGAGGTCCACCGCAGCTCGACCTCCGCCCCGCCGGCAACCCGCACACACGCGTCCAGCAACGACCCCATCGTCGCGTGCCCCTGCGGAGACATCAGGTTGTACGGCCCACTGAGCCCCCGCTCCACCGCCCCGAGCAACCACTCCGCAAGATCCCGCACATCGACGTACTGAAGCGCCAGATCCCGCGGCCCAGGCGCCAACACCGGCCCGCCCCGGGCGACACGCCCCAGCCACCACGGCAACCGCCCGATGTTCTCGTACGGCCCGAGGATCAACCCGGCCCGGGCGAACACCGACCGCTCCGCTCCGAACGCACCGAGCGCGGCAAGCTCCCCGCCCCGCTTGTCGCGCGCGTAGTCGGTCTTGTCGGCGTCGGGCGAGGCACCCTCGACGAGCGGCGCGTCCTCGGCGTACCCGGCGGGCGGCGCCCACGCGTACACCGAGCAACTCGACACGTACACGTACCGGCCCACCCGGTCGGCCAGCAGCCGCGCAGCGTCGTGCACGGCGCGCGGCGCCGCCGACCAGGTGTCGATCACGGCGTCCCACTCGCCCTCGGCCAGCGCGGCGAGTCCGCCGGGCGCGGTGCGGTCACCTCGCAACGCCCGTACGCCGGCCGGGGGTTCGTGCCGGCCCCGGTTGAGGACGGTCACCTCCCAGCCCCGGCGGAGGGCCGCCTCCACGACGGCCCGCCCCGCGAACTCCGTACCGCCCAGCACCAGAAGTCTCATACCGGCGACTCTGCCCGCGGGGTCCAGGGAACGGAACACGAATCTGCCGAAAGCAGACGATCAACCAGCCGTCGACCAGCCGTCAACTGCCCACCGGCCGGCTGATGATCAACGCGCTGTCGGCGGCGTGTACTTGTACCCGACCCGGCGCACCGTCTGGATCGCCTTGCGGTGCTCGACGCCCAGCTTGCGGCGCAGCCGGGCGATGTGGACGTCGACGGTACGGCCGTCGCCCACGTGCCCGTACCCCCACACCGTGGTGACGAGCTGGTCGCGGGTGTGCACCCGGTTGGGGTGCGCGACGAGATGGGCGAGCAGCTCGAACTCCAGGTACGTCAGGTCGAGTTCCGCGCCGTTCAGCTGGGCGGTGCGCTGCACGGTGTCGATGCGGACGAGGGGCTCGGCCTCGGTGGGGAGGGGTGTGACCGGGTTGGTCCGGGTGAGGTGCGGGCTGTCGGCCGGGATGAGGACGAGGTACCCGACCATCGGCGGCTGCCCCGGCAGCGTGGGCAGCGTGTGCGGGGGCGCCGGCAGCCAGGTGGCGCCCGGAGGCAGGAACTCCGCCACGTCGATCACCTCGTCCCGGTCCACGGCGCGCAGATGATGCCGTGGAGCGTTCGGAGTGCTCGGGACGGGGGTGTCGAGCGTGGCGGAGGGGAGAGAACGGATGATCGCCATGAGAGGTCAGCTCTTTCGCGCGAGAGGTTCGTCGAGGGACGTACGTCGAGTCGCGCAGGCCGGAGGCCGAGGGTGGTACGGCTTTAGAGGGCCGGCGCGTTCATCGCGCGACAACACACCCGGTCGAAGTCATGGTGCTGACGGGAAGGCCAGAAGGGCTCGAGGTCATGGCGACCCGTCGCGCTGCACTTCTGATAGCTGGCCATGAGCCCATTGAAGCAGACACAGGCCCGTGACAGGACCCTCCTCTCACAGCTTGGACGCTTCCTTGGCGCGAAGTCGACGCCGAGCCCCGGCCCGTCAGCGGTCTATCCAGTCGCCAACGCGAAGGGGCGCCCACCACGACGGTGGGCGCCCCTTCGCAAGGTCTTCGCGAGTGCGGGGTGGATCAGACCTGGCCGGCCTTCTCCAGGGCGGCGCAGCAGGTGTCGACGATCAGGCGGGTCACCAGGTACGGGTCGACGTTGGCGTTCGGGCGACGGTCCTCGATGTAGCCCTTGCCGTCCTTCTCGACCTGCCACGGGATACGGACCGAGGCACCGCGGTTGGAGACGCCGTAGGAGTACTCGTTCCACGGGGCGGTCTCGTGCAGGCCCGTCAGGCGGTCGTCGATGCCGGCGCCGTAGTACTTGACGTGGTCGAGGGGCTTGGAGCCCTCGCCGAGGGACTCGCACGCGGTGATGATCGCGTCGTAGCCCTCGCGCATCGCCTTCGTGGAGAAGTTGGTGTGCGCGCCCGCGCCGTTCCAGTCGCCCTTGACCGGCTTGGGGTCGAGGGTCGCGGAGATGCCGAAGTCCTCGGCGGTGCGGTAGAGCAGCCAGCGGGCGATCCACAGGTGGTCGGAGACCTCCAGCGGGGAGACCGGGCCGACCTGGAACTCCCACTGGCCGGGCATGACCTCGGCGTTGATGCCGGAGATCGCGAGACCGGCCTTCAGGCAGTTCTCCAGGTGGGCCTCGACGATCTCGCGGCCGAAGATCTCGTCGGCGCCGACACCGCAGTAGTAGCCGCCCTGGGGCGCCGGGAAGCCGCCCTCGGGGAAGCCGAGCGGACGGGCGCCGTCGAAGAAGGTGTACTCCTGCTCGATGCCGAAGATCGGCTCCTGCGAGCCGTACTTCTCGGCGACCTCGGCGAGCGCGGCACGCGTGTTGGACTCGTGCGGCGTCATGTCGATCTCAAGGACCTCGCACATGACGAGGATGTCGTCGCCGCCGCGGATCGGGTCCGGGAAGCTGGCGACCGGCTTGAGCACGCGGTCCGAGGAGTGCCCCTCGGCCTGGTTCGTGGACGACCCGTCGAAGCCCCAGATCGGGAGCTCCGCACCCTTGGCGTCGTCGGCCAGAATCTTCGTCTTGGAACGGAGCTTGGCCGTCGGCTGGGTGCCGTCGATCCAGATGTACTCAGCCTTGAAGGTCACGGGCCACATCCTTCGGGGTGGGTCTTCAGTCGCACTTGCGGGTGCTGCGGCGCAGCGGCACTGGGGCGCCGCGATTCATGCCCGGCAGCCTGTCAACAGGCGATTTCCCGATCATTGCCCGAGTGTGAACCCCGTGTTACCTGGTGGTGCTGTGTCGCGATTCACGCGACCCGCGCACGGCACGCCGGGGAGACCGCTGTGAACCCGCTGTTCGCACGCGCAGAGGGGCGAGGGGCGGTCGCGGCCGGACGGCTCGTATGCGATGGGGTTGGCCCTCGGCGACGGCCTCGCGGACCGGACCCCACGACCTTGCGCCGGTCCCCGCCGGGTCGAACCCCATGAGGGCGATCGGGGCGCGCACGTCCGTGGGGTGCGGACCGTTCCGGTTCGCGAACCGGGCACTGTGCAGGCCGAGTTCGACGGCTACGGCACATGGACAATGAGGGGGAGGGAGAGGTGAGCGGGCATGGGTATCCGCAGCACGTACGACATCGACCGCTTCGACGTCGACCGCTTCGAGTCCGCGTACGACAAGGTCATGGCGAAGTGGCCGGTGGAGCGGGAGGCGGTGACCGTCCCGACGCCGTTCGGGGAGACCTACGTGAATGGGTGCGGGCCCGCCGACGGACGCCCGCTCGTGCTGCTGCCCGGCGGCGGGGGAGCGACCTCGGCGTCCTGGTACGCCCAGACCGCCGACCTCGCCCGCGCTCGGCACCGCGTCTACGCCGTCGACCTGATCGGCGCCCCGGGCCGCAGCGTCCCGGCCGCCGGCCGGCGCCCGCGCACGGTGGCCGACCTGACGGCCTGGCTGGACGCGCTGCTCGACGGCCTGGGCGTGACGGCGGCGGTGGACCTCGGCGGGCATTCGTACGGCGGCTGGATCGCGCTGCACTACGCACTGCGCGCACCCGCCCGCGTACGCCGTCTGTTCCTCCTCGACCCGACCCAGTGCTTCGCCGGGTTCGAGACGGCGTACCTGCTGCACGCGCTGCCGATGCTGCTACGGCCCACCGGGCGCCGGGTCCGCGCGTTCCTGGAGTGGGAGACCGGGGGAGTGCCGCTGGACCCCGACTGGCTCCGCCTCCAGGAGGCGGGCGCGGGGTTCCCTTCCGTGAAACCGGTGACCGGTCCCCGCCCGGCGCCTGACGCACTGCGCGGGTTGAACGCGTCGGTCCTGCTGCTTCTGGCCGGAAGCAGCAGGACCCTCCCCCAGTCTCGGCTTCGCTCGACCGGGGGGACCCCCATCACGCACCTGGTGGCGGCCCGGGCGGGCGGTCTGCTGCCGCACGTCGAGACGGACATCCTCCCGGACGTCTCTCATCACGCGCTGCCGCATGCCGCGCCGGAGCGACTGGGCCGTCACCTCACCGGTTTTCTCGGGTCTTGAGCGTCACCCCACCTTCTGGATCAGAGCGCGGCGGATGAGGAACTTGCCGGGCTCACGGACCTGTTCGAAGGCCGCGTTGTTCAGCAGGACACAGCTGCCGGAGACCGAAGTCACCTTCACCGTCGTGGACTTGTTGTTGTCCAGGTTGGTGACCTTCAGCGTCGTACCGGCCGGGAACTGGTTGCTGGACGCGGCGGGCGCACCGGCCTCGCCGGAGAGCGTGACGGTCGAGCCGTTGCACACCTGGCTGCCCGCGGCAGCGGCTCCGCCACCGGTGTTGCCCGCCGCCGGAGGGGCCGCGGTCACGGTCGAGGTGGCGGTCGAGGTGGCGGTGGAACCCGCGGGCGTCGACTGCGCCGGCGGCGCGGCCTGGGAGTCCTGAGCCGACTCCCCAACCGCACAACCGGACGCCTTCTGCTGCACCTTGATCTGCGCGATGACCGCCTCGCGGTTGGCGATCCGCGCGCTCGACTGGGCGTCGGGCGCGGCGCGTTGGCCGTCGATGAACTTCTGGTTGTTGCCGAGCGCGGTGGCGAGCCCCTGGCAGACCGTCGAGTTCGCGGCGGACAGCGTCTTGGCGTTCTGTGCCGTCGACTGCGACGCGTTCGATGTGGTGGCCAGGGCGAAGGCCCCGCCTCCCGCGACCGCCGCGGCGGTGACCAGCAGCGCCAGCTTCTTCTTCGTACTGGCAGTTCTCCTGCGCGACATGCGCGTCTCCTGTGGGGTAGGGGAGCGTACGCCGCTATGTACGGGATACCGAACGATGTAACTCAGCGGACACAGGAGTCACATAAGTGACGTGCGTCACAAGGTGGTTGGGGGTCGCGGGGGAGGGGGGATCAGTGGATTCGGTCCCAGTCGGACAGGAACGACGAGAGCGTGCGCATGTACGCCTCCCGGTCCTCCCACATCGCCATGTGCGCGCTGTGCGGGAACTCGACCCGCTCGGTGAAGGGGAGCCCCTGCTCCAGCGTGTCCGTGGAGTCCACGGCGAACTCGTCGTAGCGCCCGCGCGTCAGCAGGACGGGCTTCCTGATCCGGCGCAGCTTCGAAGTCCGGTCCCAGGAAGCGAGGTTGCCGGTCATCACGAACTCGTTCGGCCCGTTCATCGTGGCGTACACCTGGTTGCCGTCGACGTTCGCGGCACTGCGCAACAGGGCCTCGGGGTACGGGTCGAGACGGCAGAAGAAGTGCGCGTAGAAGACGTTCACCGCGTCGAGATACTCGGGTGCCGTGTAGTCGCCCTCGGCCTCGTACTCGTCCAGCACGCGCTGTACGTCGGCCGGCAGCCGCGTGCGCAACTGCCGGGTACCGGCGACGAATTGGGGCGCGCTCGCGGACGTACTGGCCAGCACGACCGCGCTCACCTCGCGCGGCTGACGCAACAGGTACTCGATGGCGAGCCAGCCGCCCCAGGAGTGCCCGTACAGGTGGAAGCGACGCAGGCCGAGTGCCCGCCTGACCGCCTCCACCTCGGCGACGAACCGGTCGACCACCCAGAGGGCGGGGTTGTCGGGCTTCTCCGAACGCCCGCACCCCAGTTGGTCGTAGAACACGACCGGCCGGTCGGCGGCGAGGTCACCCAGGGACTCCAGGTAGTCGTGCCCCGCCCCCGGCCCGCCGTGCAGCACCAGCAGCGCCGGACGCGACCCGTGCCCGACGACGTTCGCCCAGACCCGGCCACCGGGCACGTCGATGTACCGCTCACCGGGCCGGAGTTGGGACGCACCGCTGGCGTCGGCGCCGTCCCGGCCCGGAGCGACGACGGGCACGAAGCCGCCGGCGGCCAGGGCGCCGGATGTCTTCAGAACGCTGCGACGGTTGATCATCGTGGTGAACTCTCCGCTCTCGTACGACGCGTGGTGCTGCCGAGGCAACCCTCCATCACGCGAAAACGAACGAGCATCGGCCACTTGACCTACTGAGAGCCCGGTCCCGAGTTCGATCCCGATCCCGGCCCCGAGCCCGGTCGGCGGGCGAGCGCATCCCGAACGGCCTCGTCACTGCGGGCGACCACCGCCGTACCGTCCTCCGCCGTGATGATCGGCCGCTGGATCAGCTTCGGATGCGCGGCGAGCGCCGTCACCCACCGCTCCCGCGAACTCGCGTCCCGCGCCCACGACTTGAGCCCCAACTCCTTCGCCACGGCTTCCTGCGTGCGCGTGATGTCCCACGGTTCGAGCCCGAGCCGCTCCAGTACGTCCCTGATCTCGCCCTCGCTCGGCACGTCCTCCAGATAGCGGCGGACGGTGTACTCGGCCCCTTCGGCGTCGAGCAGACTCACGGCACTACGGCACTTGGAACAGGCCGGGTTGATCCAGATCTCCATGCCACTCACGGTACGTGAGAACCCGTCTTCCACGTGTGTCACAGCACCCCCTAAAGGCCTTGTGGCCAGGGGCGATTGTCAGTGGCGGGCAGTAGAATAGAAGCAGTGTTCGAGGGTGTCGCCGGGCGGTCCGGACGGCGCCCTGACCGCGACAGGAGGATGTCCGTGCCCGCTGCCGCACTGAAGCCGAAGCCGATGCCGACCCAGTCCACCGCGAAGCGTTCCGTCCAACTCGACCTGCCCTACGTGCCCGTGGAGAAGCGCCCGCTGCCGCCCGGACGCCCGCGGGACTGGTACGTCACGCACAACCGTCGCCTCAAGGCGATGCGGCTGGCCATCGCCCTGCTCGACTCGGGCGTGTACGTCCCGAACCAGGCCCGCAACGAGACGATCCGCAGCACCGCCGAACTGATCGGCGTCCACGCGCCGTCGGACACGACGTGTCACATGGTGCGAGCGCTGATGCGGTACTCGCGCTGAGCGGCGGCGCCGGGTTCCCTGTGTCTTTTGGGCACCCGGCGTTGGTGCGCGCATGTTTTCCGGGCACCCGGCGTTGGTGCGCGCGTGACCAGGGGCTGCCGCCCCCGGACCCCCGCTTCGGCCTGAACGGCCTCGTCCTCAAACGCCGGACGGGCTGGGTGATGACGCCGACCGGCGCTTGAAGGGCTCCGGCCGGGTGGTGGAGTGTGCGGTCCTGCGCCGACAAGAGCCGGCCGGGCTGGGTGGTGATGCCGACCGGCACTCAAAAGGCTCGCCCCAGGCTCACAGAGCGCGCCGCTACGCCGGCAGAACGCGCGTCCCCACGCCGACTCGAGCGCCGGACGAGCTGGATGGTGATGCCGACCGGTGCTCAAAAGGCTCACCCAAGGCCCCCGGAACGCCCGTCCCGACGCCGGCAGAACGCGCGCCGCAAACGCCGGACGGGCTGGGTGAAGATGCCGACCGGCACTCAAAAGGCTCGCCCCAGGTTCACAGAGCGCGCCGCTACGCCGGCAGAACGCGCGCCCCTACGCCGACGGAACACGCGTCCCCGCGCCGACGGAACACGCGTCCCCGCGCCGACGGAACGCCCGCCCCCACACCGACGGAACGCCCGCCCCCGTGCCGATACCTCACCCGCCCCTACGCCGACCTGGCGCGCCCCTCTACGCCGACAACTCCCGCTCCACCGGCGTCCGGAACCGCGGCGTGAGCCGAGTCGCTCCCACCCCCCCCCCCCACCCCGACCCCGGCCCCCCCCTACGCCGCTCACCCCCCCGCGCGGCCCGCCCCCCCCCCCCCGGGCCCCCCCACGCCCTCCCCGGCAAGGATCCGCCACACGATCTCGCCGTCCGGCCGCTGGGCCCAACCCCCCACCACCCGCCCGTCCCACCACACCGTCGGTCCCACATTGCCGCTCCCGTCGAACAACGCGGGGCGCAGCTCCGGTGCCAGATACCAGTCCCGCTGCTGCCACCCCATCGCCGTCGGATCGAGCCCCGGCAACAGGGCGGCCCACGGCTCCGCGGGCCCGGCCAGTGGGGCGAGGTCGCCCGCGGCGACATAACCCGCCCCCTCGTCCAGGGACACCGGCTCCGCGCCGATCGTCGCCAGTGCCCGGCGGACGTCCGTCACCCGCCACCCCGTCCACCACTTCAGGTCGGCCTCGGTGGCGGGGCCGCACGCCGCGAGCCAGCGGCCGAGGAGTGCGGCCTGCGCCTCGGGGACGTCCAACTCGGGGTGTTCCGGGGCCACCGCCCAGCGGAACTGGTTCGACGTCCACGAACCCAACGGCCGCCCCCGCACCACCTTTCCCTCCACGCCCAGAACCCTCAGCAACCGGGTCGAGACGGTGTGCACGCCCTCATAGTTCTTCCCGGCCGCGTACACGAACTGTTCCCTCAACCTCGGTTCGTCCACGGCGAGTTCGGCCGCCGTCGCCTGTCCGCGAAGTGCCAGCGCGGCCAGCAGAGCGCCCTCGACCTCCTTCAGCCAGGCCGCGTCCGGCGCCCCCGCCTTCGCCATGTCCTTGAGCAGGGAGGCCCGTTCGCGGGCGGCGACGGCGAGTCCCGTCGAGGCGTGCACGACGGCGGTCAGTTCGGCGGGGAACACGAACACCGTGTGCCGCATGCCGTGCATACGGAGCAGGGTGCGGTCCTCGTACAGGGCGCGGGCGGTCTCCGGGACGGTGGTGGAGGGGTCGGCTAGGCGGGCGCCGACGGCCAGGTACACCGCCGAGGGGTCCGTGCCGTGCAGGGCGACGAGGGAGTCGGCGACGGCCTCGGGGGCCGCGGCACGGGTGCCCGCGGCGAGGCGGTGACGGAGGGCGAGGCGGGCACGCCGCTCGGGGGTGGTGATGTGACGGGGGGTGCGACTCATCCGGACCTCGCCTCGAAGACGTCCACTTCTCGACCGACAGTAAACGGGTGGGTGGG
>NZ_JBHXME010000044.1:27295-63340 GCF_042721125.1 Streptomyces sp. NPDC058469 | reverse complement strand
GTCCACGCCCGCGGGCCGGTACAGGTCGGCGTCGACCGTGCAGTCGCGGCCACCCTCGACGTATGTGAGGCTGTGCCCATGGCCGTCGTCCGTGACCTGCGCATCCTCCTGCGCTTCCAGGGCTTCCGGCGCCTGCTCGCCGTACGCCTGCTCTCCCAGGGCGCGGACGGCGTCTACCAGGTCGCACTCGCCGCCTACGTCGTCTTCTCCCCGGAGAAACAGACCTCGGCCGCCGCGATCGCCTCCGCGATGGCGGTCCTGCTCCTCCCGTACTCCCTCATCGGCCCCTTCGCCGGCGTCCTCCTGGACCGCTGGCGCCGCCGCCAGGTCTTCCTCTACGGCAACCTGCTGCGCGCCCTGCTGGCCGCGGCCACGGCCGTCCTGATGCTGAGCCACGTCCCGGACTGGCTCTTCTACGTCTCCGCCCTGTGCGTCACCGCGGTCAACCGCTTCGTCCTCGCGGGCCTGTCCGCCGCACTCCCGCGCGTGGTCGACGACGAACGACTGGTCGTCGCCAACTCCCTTTCCCCCACGGCCGGAACACTGGCGGCGGCACTGGGCGGCGGCCTCGCCTTTCTCGTCCGGCTGCTGGTCGCGGACACCGACGCCGCGGTGGTGCTGCTGGGAGCAGCCCTGTATCTGTGCGCGGCCCTCACGTCGTTGCGCATGGCCCCCGAACTCCTCGGCCCCGACCGCGCGTTGACCCAGCCCCGACTGGCCACGGCACTCGCCGGCACCGCCCGGGACCTGACGGCAGCCGTACGGCATCTCGCCGCCCCACAACGCCGGGAGGCGGTCTGGGCTCTCCTAGCGATGACGCTGATGCGGTTCTGCTACGGCGCCCTGACCGTCCTGCTGCTGATGCTCTGCCGCTACGCCCTGTCGTCGACCCCGGACGGCGGACTGCGCCTGCTGGGGCTGGCGTTGGGGGTGTCCGGCGCCGGCTTCTTCGTAGCGGCCGTGGTGACACCCTGGGCCGCGGGACGCCTCGGCCCCGGCCGCTGGATCGCCGTGTGCGCCGCGGGCGCCGCACTCCTGGAACCGGCCCTCGGCGTCCCGTTCACCACCGCCCCCATGCTGGCGGCGGCCTTCGTCCTGGGCCTGACCACCCAGGGCGCGAAGATCGCCACGGACACGATCGTGCAGTTCTCGGTCGACGACGGCTTCCGCGGCCGGATCTTCTCCGTCTACGACGTGCTGTTCAACGTCGCTTTCGTCGGCGCCGCCGCGATGGCCGCGCTGATGCTTCCCCCTGACGGCCGCTCAGCGGCGCTGGTCCTCACCGTGGCCATCGTCTACGGAGCGGTTGCTGCGACTATGGCCCACTTTGAGCGCCGGAGAGTGTCACATCACTGATACGGAGCCGTTCCGGGCCACAGCGGTGTCAGTGGGGGCAGGTAGCTTACGGGCGTCTTATTTCGCACCATGCCGCACGCCAGACCATGGGTCATGCCGTGCCATGCGTCCACGTTCCAGGGGGGACCCAAGTGACTACTCCGCCGCCTCAGAGCCCGAACCCATACGCCCAGGACCCGCCGCCCTACGGCCAGCCTCAGACTCCGGCTCCGTACCCGCCGCAGGCCCAGGGTCCGGCCCCGTACCCGCCCCAGGCGCAGGGTCCGGCCCCGTACCCGCCCCAGGCGCAGGGTCCGGCCCCGTACCCGCCCCAGGCGCAGGTTCCCTACCCGCCGCAGGCCCAGGCTCCGTACCCGCCGCAGGGCGGCTACCCGCAGCAGCCCGGCCAGCCCGGCTTCCCGCCCCAGGGTGGGGTCCCGTACGCTCCGGTCCCCCCTCAGCCGAAGCGCAAGTTCAGCTTCAAAATGATCCGGCTCGCCGTCGTTATCGTGGTCGCCGCCGGTGCGGCCATCTTCAGCTACATATCGAGTCAGGACGACGCCGATACCGCCAAGGTCGGCGACTGCATGCACCGCGGCAGCACCAGCGACACCGACCCGAAGCTTGAGGTCGTGAAGTGCAGCGACTCGAAGGCCCAGTTCATCGTGCTGGCCAAGATAAGCGGCAACTACTCCCGGACCGAGGCCGACACCAAGTGCGCGGCAGCCGCCAAGGACTTCCAGTACCAGTACACCCAGACCGGCAAGGGCAGCGACTTCCTGCTCTGCCTGAAGGACTACTCGAAGTAAGGCAGACATGGCGAGGGGCGGTGTCTCATGTTTCACGTGAAACACCGCCCCTGATGCCTGCCTGTCCGGGGTCATGTTTCACGTGAAACATGACCCCGTTCCGCGGCCTCAGCCTTCCGAGGCCCACCACTCCTTGAGCGCGGCCACCGCCGCCTCATGCTCCATCGGCCCGTTCTCCAGCCGCAGTTCCAGCAGGAACTTGTAAGCACGGCCGATGGCCGGCCCAGGCGTGACGCCCAGGATCTCCATGATCTGGTTGCCGTCGAGATCGGGTCGGATCGAGTCCAGCTCCTCCTGCTCCTGCAGCTGGGCGATGCGTTCCTCCAGGCCGTCGTACGCACGGGACAGTGCGGCGGCCCTGCGCTTGTTCCGCGTGGTGCAGTCCGAGCGGGTCAGCTTGTGGAGGCGGCCGAGGAGCGGGCCGGCGTCACGGACATAACGGCGGACGGCGGAGTCGGTCCACTCGCCGGTGCCGTAGCCGTGGAAACGCAGGTGGAGTTCGACGAGACGTGAGACGTCCTTCACCAGGTCGTTGGAGTACTTGAGCGCCAGCATGCGCTTCTTGGTCATCTTCGCGCCGACCACCTCGTGGTGGTGGAACGAGACCCGGCCGTCGTTCTCAAAGCGGCGGGTACGCGGCTTGCCGATGTCGTGCAGCAGGGCGGCCAGGCGGAGGGTCAGGTCTGGACCGTTCTCCTCCAGTTCGATCGCCTGCTCCAGAACGATCAGCGTGTGTTCGTAGACGTCCTTGTGCCGGTGGTGCTCGTCGCTCTCCAGGCGGAGGGCAGGAAGCTCGGGCAGGACGTGGTCGGCGAGTCCGGTGTCGACCAGCAGGGCCAGCCCCTTGCGGGGGTGCGCGGAGAGGATCAGCTTGTTCAGCTCGTCCCGCACCCGCTCGGCCGAGACGATCTCGATCCGCCCGGACATCTCCGTCATCGCCGCGACGACCTCAGGAGCGACCTCGAAGTCGAGCTGCGCGGCGAAACGTGCCGCCCGCATCATCCGCAGGGGATCGTCCGAGAAGGACGCCTCGGGAGTGCCCGGGGTACGCAGCACCCTGGCCGCGAGGTCGTCGAGCCCGCCGTGCGGGTCGATGAACTCCTTCTCCGGGAGCGCGACAGCCATGGCGTTCACCGTGAAGTCGCGCCGGACGAGGTCCTCCTCGATGGAGTCGCCGTACGACACCTCGGGCTTGCGCGAGGTCCGGTCGTACGCCTCCGACCGATAGGTGGTCACCTCAATCTGATAGCCGTCCTTCTGCGCCCCTACGGTGCCAAAGGCGATCCCGACCTCCCACACGGCGTCCGCCCACGGCCGGACGATCTTCAATACGTCCTCGGGGCGTGCATCCGTCGTGAAGTCCAGGTCGTTGCCGAGCCGCTCGAGCAGCGCGTCCCGGACCGACCCGCCGACCAGAGCGAGAGAGAACCCGGCCTCCTGGAAACGGCGGGCGAGGTCGTCGGCGACGGGAGCCACCCGCAGCAGCTCGCTCACCGCGCGGTGCTGCACCTGGCTCAGGGCACTGGGGTTGTCTTCGTTGGCGTTCGGCACAACAGAAAAGGGTACGTGGCCCGGGCCACCGCGAGCGCCTCCATTAAATGTGCACGGACACCTCCCCTGATACCAGCGCAAGCGCAGCCCTTGCGACGTACACGATTGCTCCCCTTTATACGGGCACATACAGGACGGTTCGCCGTTGTTCTCCGATCTTGTGGAGCAGTCCGCGGCACTTCCCCTCAGCGCGCATCGTTACCATGCGTGGACGCACATTGCGACGACCACTGACGATGACGAGGGACGGGCGAGCGCGTGGCCGAGGCGGCAGACTTCCAGGGGACGAGTCCCTCACCTGCCCGCCGGTGGCTGCGGCGCACCGGCGCACTGCTCGCCGGGGCGCCTCTGCTGGCCGGCCTCCTCCAGCTGTCCGCCGCCGCGCCCGCAAACGCGGCCGAGCAGACGTCCGCTCAGGCCGCCTCCGGCTCGCAGACGGTGTCCATCTCCGTGGACACGCTCAGCCCGAGCATCCCCACGGACGGGGACACACTGACCGTCTCCGGGACGGTGACCAACAACGGCAAGCAGGCGGTCACCAACGCCCATGTGGGCCTGCGCCTGGGACAGGCCCTGAGCACCCGCTCGGCGATCGACAGCGTCGCCAAGCGCACCGACTACGTCCAGGGAGTCGACGGCTCGGAGGTCGGCGACAAGTACACCGAGCAGTTCTCCAAGCTCACTCCGGGCGTCGCCGAGCCCTTCACCCTCTCCGTACCGGTCGACAAGCTGGACCTTGGTGACGACGGCGTCTACCCGCTCGGTGTCTCGCTCTCCGGCCAGACCTCCGCCCAGCCGTGGGAGCAGGTGCTGGGCATCCAGCGGACGTTCCTGCCGTGGCAGCCCAACGAGGCGGACACGAAGACGAAGACGACCTATCTGTGGCCGCTCGTCTCCGGCGTCCACATGACGGCGCAGACGGGTTCCAACGAGCAGCAGACCCCGGTCTTCCTCAACGACGACCTCGCCAAGGAGATCGCCCCGGGCGGACGCCTCGACCAGATGCTGTCGCTCGGCAAGGATCTCGACGTCACCTGGGTGATCGACCCGGACCTACTGGCGTCCGTCGACGCGATGACCCGCAGCTACAAGATCCAGGGGGACGGCGCCACCACGACGACGGGCACCCACCAGGCCGTCGCCAAGGCGTGGCTCGCCGAGCTGCAGTCGGCGGTCGCGGACAAGGAGGTCGTCGCCCTCCCCTTCGCCGACCCGGACCTGGCGTCCCTCGCCCACAACGGCACCAGCGTCACCGGCTCGCTGAGCCACCTCAAGGACGCCACGGACGTCGCCGCGAGCACCGTGGAGACGGTGCTCCACGTGACCCCGACCACGGACTTCGCGTGGCCGGTGAACGGCGCCGTGGACCCGTCGATCATCAAGGTCGCCACGTCGGCCGGCGCCGACAAGGTGATCGCCCGCAGCGACAGCCTCCAGGAGACCGGCGGTCTGTCGTACACGCCCTCCGCCGCCCGCCCCATCGGCGGCGGTACGACGGCGGTGGTCGCGGACGCACGGCTCTCGACGGCGTTCGAGGGTGACCTGCCGAAGGCCGGGGCCGCGACACTCGCCGAGCAGCGGTTCCTCGCCCAGAGCCTGGCGCTCGACCTGCAGACGGACAAGCAGCGCAGCGTCGTCGTCGCCCCGCAGCGCATGCCGACCGGGAGCCAGGCCCAGACGATGGCCGAGGCGCTGACGACCCTCCAGGGCAGCACTTGGACCGAGTCGCAGGATCTCGCGGCGGCCGCCAAGGCCAAGCCCGACCCCAGCGCCACCACGAAGATCCCGTCGTCCTCCTCGTACCCCTCCTCACTGCGCAAGCAGGAGTTGCCGAAGTCGGCCTTCGAGCAGATCGCGAACACCCAGGACAAACTCGACAACTTCCGGGTGATCCTCACCGACGAGTCCCGGGTCGTGACCCCGTTCGGGCGGGCCATGAACCGTGAGATGTCCACGTCGTGGCGCGGGCAGGCGGGCGAGGCGGCGAACTTCCGCCAGAGCGTGCTCAATTACCTCGAAGACCTCACCAACCAGGTGAAACTGATCGACAAGTCCGAGACCAAGCTCTCGGGCCGCAGCGCCACGATCCCCGTGACCGTGCAGAACAACCTGGTGCAGGGCGTCGAACACCTGGTCCTGCGCCTCACCTCGACGAGCCCCACGCGACTGAAGATCGGCGGCAAGGCCTACACGGAGCAAAGGGTCACGGTCAACGGCGGGCACAGCCAGTCCGTGAAGTTCACCACGTCGGCCAACGCCAACGGCAAGGTGACCGTGATCGCGCAGCTGTACACGGAGGACGGCCAGGAGTACGGGCAGGCCGTCAGCTTCGACGTGAAGGTCACCGAGGTCACGGCCACGGTCATGCTGGTCATCGGCGGCGGTGTCCTGCTGCTCGTCCTCGCCGGCTTCCGGATGTACACCCACCGCAAGCGCGCCGTCGCCCGCCAGGCCGAGGAGGGTCCCGACGGCCCCGACGACGAGGCGGCCGAGGAACCCGACGGCCCGGAGAACCCCGAGGGCCCCCAGGACCGTCTCCAGGAGGAGTCCGGGACTCCGTCCCGGGCAGACGACCCGGAGCACCCGAGTGACCCGACACCGGACACCGCACCGGAAAGCGCCGACCCGTCCGGCACGGGTGAGAGAGTGGACCGTTGAGCGATGTCGTGGCCGGTGGGCCCGGGGACGATGAGGTGGGGTAACCATGAACGCGCCGTACGACGGTGACCGCGGTCAGGGCGCGGGCGGCTCGGGCTACCCCGAGGGTCCGCCGCCCGAAAACGGCCAGGTGCCGCCGCAGCCCCCCGCGGACATGTACCTCCAGGACGCCTACGACCAGGACCCCTACCGGGCGCAGGACCTCTCCGCCCAGGACCCGGTCGCCGAGGCGCTCTACGACCGCGCCGCCCACCCCCCGCCCCCTCCGGGCACCTACCAGCCTCAGCCCCCGCTCTACGCGCAGCCGCCCCAGTCCCCGTACGCCCCCGACCCCCGCGTGTGGGCGCAGACCCCGGCACCCGAACCGGAGGGCCCGACCCAGTACCTGCCGTACGGCGACGACGCCCGGACGACCCAGTTCGTGGGCGTGGACGACCTGGTGACCGGGGCCGGTGAGGAGTACCACGAGCCGGACGCCTTCGCTCATCTCTTCCGGGACCAGGGCCAGGGCGGCGGACGTCCGTCGACGGAGCCCCCGTCGGTCCCCGGCCCGTCCCCGGCACCGCCCTCGGGCCAGGCGCCCACCGCGCCGTCCCCGGCCCCGATGTCCGACGCCACGATGCAGCTCACCCCGACGGCACCGGCGCCCGCGGCCGCTGCAAAGAAGGGCGGGAAGGCCACCGGTCTGCTGAAGTCGAGCGCCGTGATGGCGGCGGGCACGATGGTCTCCCGCCTGACCGGCTTCGTCCGCTCCGCGCTGATCGTCTCGGCACTGGGAGTCGGCATGCTCGGCGACACCTTCCAGGTCGCCTACCAGTTGCCGACGATGATCTACATCCTGACCGTTGGCGGTGGCCTCAACTCCGTCTTCGTGCCGCAGCTCGTGCGTGCCATGAAGGAGGACGACGACGGCGGTGAGGCGTTCGCCAACCGGCTGCTGACCCTCGTCATGGTGGCGTTGGGCGCGCTCACCGCGCTCGCGGTCTTCGCGGCGCCCCTCCTGATCCGTCTGTTGTCCGACTCGGTGGCCAACGACCCGGCCGCCAACGAGGTGGGCGTCACCTTCGTCCGCTACTTCCTGCCCTCGATCTTCTTCATGGGCGTCCACGTCGTGATGGGCCAGATCCTGAACGCGCGCGGCAAGTTCGGCGCGATGATGTGGACCCCGGTCCTCAACAACATCGTCATCATCGTGACGCTCGGCATGTTCATCTGGGTGTACGGCACCTCCGCGAACTCCGGCATGAAGGTCACGAACATCCCGCCGGAGGGCCAACGGCTGCTCGGCATCGGCGTGCTGCTCGGCCTGGTCGTCCAGGCGCTCGCGATGATCCCGTACCTGCGGGAGACCGGATTCCGGCTGCGGTTGCGCTTCGACTGGCGCGGCCACGGTCTCGGCAAGGCAGCGACGCTCGCCAAGTGGACCGTCCTCTTCGTCCTCGCCAACCAGGCGGGCGCGATCGTCGTGTCCCAACTGTCCACCGCCGCGGGCAAGTCGTCGCCCGTCGACGGCACCGGCTTCGCCGCCTACGCCAACGCGCAGCTCATCTGGGGCCTGCCACAGGCGATCATCACCGTCTCCCTGATGGCCGCGCTGCTGCCGCGCATCTCGCGTTCGGCGGCGGAGGGCGACGGAGGTGCCGTCCGCGACGACATCTCCCAGGGGCTGCGCACGACCGCCGTGGCGATCGTGCCGATCGCCTTCGGCCTCCTCTCGCTCGGCATCCCGATGTGTACCCTGATCTTCGGCTCCTCGGGGACCAGCGAGGCCACCAACATGGGCTTCATGCTGATGGCCTTCGCCCTCGGCCTGATCCCGTACTCGGTGCAGTACGTCGTCCTGCGCGCCTTCTACGCGTACGAGGACACCCGAACTCCCTTCTACAACACGGTCATCGTGGCCGCCGTCAACGCCGGCGCCTCAGTGACCTGCTACTTCGTCCTCCCGGCCCGCTGGGCCGTGGTCGGCATGGCGGCCTCGTACGGCCTCGCGTACGCGACCGGTGTCGGCGTCGCCTGGAACCGGCTGCGCAAGCGGCTGAACGGCGACCTGGACGGCGCGCGCGTGCTGCGGACGTACGCTCGGCTCAGCATCGCCTCCGTGCCGGCCGCACTGCTCAGTGGTGCGGCTTGTTACGGGATCGGTCATACGCTCGGCCAGGGGGTCGTCGGCTCGTTCGCCGCCCTTCTGGTGGGCGGTGCCGTACTGCTCGGAACCTTCTACGTCGCGGCCCGCCGCATGCGCATCGAGGAGCTCAACTCCCTCGTGGGCATGGTGCGCGGGCGCTTGGGGCGTTGAGGCGGGGGCATACGCACAACCATCGTCTGCCGCTGTGTGTCGTGCATAGCGCCAGACTGTGGGCACAATTGGTTTCGGCGTCGGACAGCGTGCAACGGATGGGGAGGCAGGAGCGACGGTGGCGGAACGGAGCACGGCTGCCGTCGACGTGGCAGACAACAGCGGCGACGAGCCGCTGACCGCCAAGGCGGACCAGTCCACGGCCGACGGGGTGGCCCAGAACCCGGAGCGGGACACGGAGAGCGACAAGGCACAGGGGAGCGGCGGGATCGAGGAAACCGAGAAGGCCTCGCCTCCCGAACTGCACAGCGGTCACAAGCTCGCCAGACGCTATCGCCTCGAAGAGTGCGTCACCCGTCTGGACGGCTTCAGCAGTTGGCGCGCGGTGGACGAGAAACTCCGCCGTGCCGTCGGCGTCCACATCCTGCCCGCAGACCACGCGAGGGCCCGTTCCGTGCTGGCCGCGGCCCGTTCCTCGGCGCTGCTGGGCGATCCCCGCTTCGTCCAGGTCCTGGACGCGGTGGAGGAGAACGACCTCGTCTACGTCGTGCACGAATGGCTGCCCGACGCCACAGAACTGACGGCGCTTCTGGCCCCCGGCCCGCTGGAGGTGCACGACGCCTACCAGATGGTCAGTCAGATCGCCTCGGCCATGGCCGCCGCGCACCGCGAGGGCCTCGCCCATCTGCGCCTGAACCCGAACGCGGTGCTGCGCACCTCGTCCGGCCAGTGGCGCATCCGCGGTCTGGCCGTCAACGCCTCTCTGCGCGGCATCAGTTCGGACACCCCGCAGCGCACGGACACGGAGGCGATCGGCGCCCTGCTGTACGCGGCGCTCACCCAGCGCTGGCCGTACGAGGACGACGCCTACGGCCTGTCCGGGCTGCCCAAGGGCGTCGGTCTCATCGCCCCCGACCAGGTGCGCGCGGGTGTCCACCGCGGTCTGTCGGAGCTCGCCATGCGCGCGCTCGCCAACGACGGTGCCACGGCGTCGCGGCACGAGTCGGCGTGCACCACGCCGGAGGAGCTGGTGAAGGCGATCGGTGAGATGCCCCGCATCCGCCCGCCGGAGCCCGCGTTCACCGCACCGCCCGAGTACCAGCGCACGACGTACCAACAGGGCACGTACGGCCGCCCGTCGCCGCATCCCGGTGCCACCCAGGCCGTGCAGACCCCACCGCCCCCGCTGCAGAGCCGCACCGGCAAGGCCCTCAAGTGGGCCGTGTCCGCGCTGCTGATCGCCGCGCTGGGCCTGGGCAGCTGGCAGCTCGCGGACGCGCTCATGGACCAGGGCAACAAGTCCGAGGACACGAAGCAGACGCAGACCACGGACGGGAACGACAAGAGCGGCGACAAGACCAAGCCGGTCAAGACGCTCGCGATCCAGGGCGCCAAGGAGTTCGTGGCGAAGGGCGACGCCCAGCATCCGGGCGACGTCGACAAGACCTACGACGGCAACACGTCGACGTACTGGCGGACCTCCAGCTTCATAGGGGGCCCGGTGCTCGCGCCGTACAAGCCGGGCGTGGGCATCGTCTACGACCTCGGTTCTGTCCAGGACGTCTCCACAGCGGCCATAGGGCTCTACTACAGCGGCGATCACACCACGGTGAAGCTCTACGCCACCGACTCGCTGTCGCCCTCCTCGCTGGACTCCATGACGCAGATGGGCACCGTCACGACGACCGGGACCAGCGCCACGGTGAAGGTCACCAAGCAGGTGAAGAGCCGGTACGTTCTTGTCTGGCTCACCGCTCTGCCGCACGCTGACAGCGACCAGTACAGCGACGCCGGCTACAAGCAGGCCATCACCGACGTGAAGTTCACGGGCTGACGTCTCACTGGGGGGGGAGGGGGTCCGATGGCGGAAGGCGCCGGATACGACGGAACGAGCGATCAGGATCTGCTCGCCCGCCATGTTGAAGGTGACCCGGACGCCTTCGGTGAGCTCGTACGCCGACACCGGGACCGGCTCTGGGCCGTGGCCCTACGCACGCTGGGAGACCGCGAGGAGGCCGCTGACGCGGTCCAGGACGCCCTCGTCTCCGCCTACCGGGCCGCCCACACCTTCCGCGGCCAGTCGGCCGTCACGACCTGGCTGCACCGGATCACGGTGAACGCCTGTCTGGACCGCGCCCGTAAAGCGGCCTCCAGGAAGACGTCCCTGGTCGACGACACCGAGCGCCTGGAACAGCTCCTGGAACCGCACGAGTCGGCCTCGGCTCCCGCGGAACGCAACGACCTTCACCGCCAATTGCTGGAAGCCCTGGGCACTCTCCCGCCCGACCAGCGCGCCGCCCTTGTCCTGGTGGACATGCAGGGCTACCCCGTCGCAGAGGCCGCCCGCATCCTCGATGTGCCGACCGGCACGGTGAAGAGCCGCTGCGCCCGAGGAAGAGCCAGACTGCTGCCGCTGCTCACCCATCTACGGCCGGAAAGAGCCGGTGACAGCAAGGAACCGGACGCAGGACGGAACCGGGCGCAGGGGACATCCGTCCCACCGGCAGCGGGACCCCGCGACGCGGGTCCCAAGGATGCAGGGCCGAGCGATTCAGCTGCTGTGAAGGGCGGAGGTGGGCGAGCGTGACATCCACGACGGACACGACCGGGCACCCGGACGTCGCGGAGATCTCCGACCTCTCCGAAGGCCTTCTCCCGCCGTCCAGGACAGCCGAGGTACGACGGCATCTGGACGAGTGTGAACTCTGCGCTGACGTCCATGACTCGCTGGAGGAGATCCAGGGTCTGCTGGGCACCATGCCCGGCCCACCTCGCATGCCCGCCGAGGTCGCGGGGCGTATTGACGCAGCCCTCGCCGCGGAGGCCCTGCTGGGCTCCACCGCCCCCGAGTCCCTGGCCGCGCCGACCCTGGTGAGCGCGTCCCGAGCCACGTCGGACGAGGACGGCGAGCACACCGAGGCTCATGTTTCACGTGAAACATCGCCTACGGCGGACCGCCCGTCAGGACACGCACACGCGGCGACCGGTCCCGGACGCAACAAGGAACGCAAGGACCGGAATCGCGGCGGACGTCGCGGGAGGATCGTCCTGGGAGCCGTGTTCACCGCGGCCGTCCTGGGAGCCGGCTCTCTGTTCATCCAGTCGCTGGGCGACCACACGTCGTCCGACACGGCTCAGGGGAACTCGACCAGCTCTGCGGACACCTTCTCCAAGGGGAAGCTCGAGAACGAAGTCTCGGATCTCCTCTCCACCAAGACGTCCACGAGTCAGGGCGCCAACAGTGAGAAGCCCTGGAACGCTGCGTCCGACCCTGGCGGCGCGGAGTCTTCCATCAAGACTCCCAAAACCCTGATCGAACCGTCCGGCTCCATCCCGGACTGCATCCGGCAGGGCGTCGACCGTGGCAACACAGATGTCCTCGGTTTCAAGAAGGGCACCTACAACGGGACCGCCGCCTATCTCGTGGTGCTGCCCGACGCTTCCGACAACAGCCGGGTCACGGCCTACGTCGTCGACGCGGCCTGTGTGAGCCGCCAGACATCCACTCCTGGCAAGGTCCTTCTGACACGGTCGTTCCCGCATTCCTGACTCCGGACGTCTCCTCTTGATCCGCCGTGGCGATTTCCTGCCGCGTGCTGTCTCCGTGTGCCCGGACACAGCGGGAATGCGGGCCCCGTAGGATCCGTTGGGTGGTGTGGAGGCTCCGGCAGGGGGCTCCCACCGGTCGTACTGACGCAGTCCAGAGACGAGGAACCAAGCCGTGAGCGACGTCCGAAACGTGATCATCATCGGCTCCGGGCCCGCCGGCTACACGGCGGCGCTCTACACCGCGCGCGCGTCGCTGAAGCCGCTGGTGTTCGAGGGTGCCGTCACCGCCGGTGGCGCGCTGATGAACACCACCGAGGTCGAGAACTTCCCGGGCTTCCAGGACGGCATCATGGGCCCCGAGCTCATGGACAACATGCGTGCCCAGGCCGAGCGCTTCGGCGCCGAACTGATCCCGGACGACGTGGTCTCCGTCGACCTGACCGGTGAGATCAAGACCGTCACGGACACCTCGGGCACCGTGCACCAGGCGAAGGCCGTCATCGTCACCACCGGCTCGCAGCATCGCAAGCTGGGCCTGCCGAACGAGGACGCGCTCTCCGGCCGGGGTGTCTCCTGGTGTGCCACCTGTGACGGGTTCTTCTTCAAGGACCAGGACATCGCCGTCATCGGTGGTGGCGACACGGCGATGGAGGAGGCGACCTTCCTCTCCCGCTTCGCCAAGTCCGTGACGATCGTCCACCGCCGGGACAGCCTGCGCGCCTCCAAGGCGATGCAGGAACGCGCCTTCGCCGACCCGAAGATCAAGTTCGTCTGGGACAGCGAGATCGCCGAGATCGAGGGCGACCCCAAGCTCGCCGGCCTCAAGCTGCGCAACCTGAAGACCGGGGAACTCTCGGACCTGGCGGTGACGGGCCTGTTCATCGCGATCGGCCACGACCCCCGCACGGAGCTCTTCAAGGGCCAGCTGGACCTGGACGGGGAGGGCTACCTGAAGGTCGAGGCGCCCTCGACCCGCACCAACCTGACCGGTGTCTTCGGCGCCGGTGACGTCGTCGACCACACCTACCGCCAGGCGATCACCGCTGCCGGTACCGGCTGCTCCGCCGCCTTGGACGCCGAACGCTTCCTCGCCGCTCTCGCGGACGAGGAGAAGGCGGAGCCCGCGAAGACCACCGTCTGACCCCCATCCTCCCCACCGCACGATCAAGTTAAGGAGCCCGCCGTGGCCGGCACTCTGAAGAATGTGACCGACGCTTCCTTCGACGAGGACGTCCTCAAGAGCGACAAGCCCGTCCTGGTGGACTTCTGGGCTTCCTGGTGCGGCCCGTGCCGCCAGATCGCTCCGTCCCTCGAAGCCATCGCCGCCGAGCACGGTGACCAGATCGAGATCGTCAAGCTCAACATCGACGAGAACCCGGCGACGGCCGCCAGGTACGGCGTCATGTCCATCCCGACCCTGAACGTCTACCAGGGTGGCGAGGTCGCCAAGACCATCGTCGGTGCCAAGCCGAAGGCCGCGATCCTTCGCGACCTGGACGAGTTCATCGCCGGCAAGTGATGTTTCACGTGAAACCGTGTTTCACGTGAAACACGAATGGGCCGACTCCCCGGAGTCGGCCCATTCGCTTTAGAGCGGTCGAAGCGCTGGTTCCTTCTGTACGGCCCCCAGCAGGCGGTCGAGCGCCATCTCCACGTCTTCCTTCCAGGAGAGCGTCGTGCGCAGCTCCAGCCGCAACCTCGGATAGGTGGGGTGCTGGCGGACCGTCTTGAAGCCCACGGAGAGCAGATGGTCGGCAGGCAGGACGCAGGCGGCCTCTTTCGAGCGGGCATCGCCGAAGGCCTCGATCGCCTTGAAGCCCCGCCGCAGCAGATCCTTGGCGACCGTCTGAACCATGACCCGGCCCAGTCCCTGCCCCTGGTACCCCGGCATGATGAACGACGTCATCAGCTGCACGGCGTCCGGTGAGACAGGGCTCGTGGGAAACGCCGTCGAGCGGGGGACATAGGCGGGGGGCGCGTAGAGGACGAAGCCCACCGGCACGTCATCGACGTAGACGACCCGCCCGCAGGAACCCCAGTCCAGCAGGACGGCGGAGATCCAGGCTTCCTTCTCCAGGGCCGCCGTGCCCGCCTTTACCGCGGCTTGTCCGCTGACGGGGTCCAACTCCCAGAAGACGCACGACCGACAGCGCTTGGGGATGTCCGGGAGGTTGTCCAGCGTGAGCGGTACGAGCCGACGCCCCATGAAGGCTGATCCTCGCTTCCTTCGCCCGCGGCGCCGCGGGCTGCTGTCAGAGCGCTGCGTTCCCTGAGCAGACTGCCGACGAACCCGCCGACCGCCCCCAGGCCCAGACCCGCGCTCACCAGTCCGGTGCGGCTCACCGTTCGCATGCCCCCGCCTCCCCTAAGAGGTGCTGCCAGGTGGATGCGCCATACCCGAGCGCATCGTATCGATGATGCGATTGCGTCGATACTGCCAGAAAGCAAAGAGCGGGCCGCGTTCCGGTACACACCGGACACGGCCCGCTCTGCTGGTAGGACGGACAGAACCCATGCCGTCGGCAAAACGGCTCAGGCCTCGTCCTCCGACTCGTCGTCCAGCAAGCTCCGCTGGAGGACCGGGCCCTCGCCCGGAGCCAGCGAACCGAGGATCCGCTCAAGGTCCTCCATCGAGGCGAACTCGACAGTGATCTTGCCCTTCTTCTGGCCCAGGTCGACCTTCACCCGGGTCTCGAAGCGATCCGAGAGACGCGTGGCGAGATCGGACAGCGCCGGGGAGACCAGGGCGCCGGCTCGCGGTCCCTTGGCACGCTGAGCCGTCTGGGGCCGCGAACCCATCAGGGTCACGATCTCCTCGACGGCCCGCACCGAGAGCCCCTCGGCCACGATCCGGTGGGCCAGCCGGTCCTGCTCCTCCGAATCGTCGACGGAGAGCAGCGCCCGGGCGTGACCGGCGGAGAGGACTCCGGCGGCGACACGGCGCTGGACCGACGGCGAGAGCTTCAGCAGACGCAGGGTGTTGGAGACCTGCGGACGCGAACGACCGATGCGGTCCGCCAACTGATCGTGCGTGCAGTTGAAGTCCTTGAGCAACTGGTCGTAGGCAGCCGCCTCTTCGAGCGGGTTCAGCTGGGCGCGGTGCAGGTTCTCCAGGAGGGCGTCCAGGAGAAGCTTCTCGTCGTCCGTGGCCCGCACGATCGCCGGGATCGCCTCCAGGCCCGCCTCACGGCAGGCCCGCCAGCGCCGCTCGCCCATGATGAGCTCGTAGCGCGTCGGTGCGATCTGTCGTACGACGACGGGCTGGAGGAGGCCGACCTCCTTGATGGAGGTGACGAGTTCCTGCAGCGCGTCCTCGTCGAAGACCTCACGCGGCTGACGCGAGTTCGGCGTGATGTCGTCGAGGGGCAGCTCGGCGAAGTAGGCACCGACGGGAGACGCAGGCGTCTCCAGGGTGCCGTACGGCGAAAGGTCCTCTGTGTCGTAGCTGACCTGGGGCAGCGTGGTGACCTTTGCCGCGGCCACCCCTCGGTCGCCGGTGATGACCGGAACAGCCGTCGGGGACGCGGAACCCATCGCGGCCGGAGCCACCGTCTTCTCCCCGGTCGGGGCTGCGGGGATCAGTGCGCCGAGCCCACGGCCCAAACCCCTCCGTCGCTCACTCACTGGATGCCCTCCACCATGCTCTGGTCGCTCTGAGCGCCGATGTGCGCATGCGGTGCGTCGTAGCTGACGCCCACACCCTTCAGCGCGATTTCCCTTGCTGCCTCAAAGTAGGAGAGGGCACCGCTCGATCCGGGATCGTAGGTCAGTACCGTCTGCCCATAACTCGGTGCCTCGGAGATACGGACCGAGCGGGGAATGCTCGTCCGCAGCACCTCGTCGCCGAAGTGACTGCGCACCTCGTCCGCGACCTGGGACGCGAGACGCGTCCGGCCGTCGTACATGGTGAGCAGGATGGTCGACACATGCAGGTTGGGGTTGAGGTGCCCCCGTACCAGGTCGACGTTGCGGATCAACTGTCCGAGGCCCTCCAGCGCGTAGTACTCGCACTGGATCGGGATGAGAACCTCCGCACCGGCGACCAACGCGTTGACCGTCAGCAGGCCGAGCGAGGGCGGACAGTCGATGAGGATGTAGTCCAGCGGCTGCTCGTAGGCCTGGATCGCCCGCTGCAGTCTGCTTTCCCGCGCCACCAGGGACACCAGCTCGATCTCCGCACCGGCGAGATCGATCGTGGCAGGGGCGCAGAAGAGACCCTCGACATCGGGAACCGGCTGCACGACCTCGGAGAGAGGTCTGCTGTCGACCAACACGTCATAGATGGAAGGAACTTCCGCGTGGTGATCGATCCCCAGTGCTGTGGACGCATTGCCCTGCGGGTCGAGGTCGACCACCAGAACACGGGCACCGTGCAGTGCCAGCGAAGCGGCAAGATTGACGGTCGTCGTCGTCTTGCCCACCCCGCCCTTCTGGTTGGCGACGACCATGATGCGGGTCTGCTCAGGACGCGGCAGGCCCTCGCCGGCACGACCTAGAGCTTCCACCGCCAGTTGGGCAGCACGACCGATGGGAGTGTCGTCCATAGGGGGCGGTGTTTCACGTGAAACATCCTCCCCCATCGACTCGGTACGGGGACCGGGGACCGGATCGGTCATCGGTCCCGCGATGTTGGCGTCGGACCGCAAGGATTCACTCTCCTCGACTTCAGGCTCGCAATGAACAGAGCCTCCCATGTCTTCAGGGTCGTGAACCAGTGAGGCCTGGTGTTCTGTGGAGAATTCCACCTCTGTGGACAACTCCGTACCCTCTCCGAGTGATCCGAGAGGCTTCCGGTCGCGGGATTCGGCCGCGGCGCGTCCGCGACTGATGATGCCGTGCAGCAGTGAGCGACGTTTCACGTGAAACACGATGCACAGCAGCCGAGGCCGAACTGTCGCGACACTCCGGCATGCGTACGTTTGGCAGCTTGTGTGGAGTAAGTTTCGTCGTCAGGACGGATCAGCGACGTACCTCAAGCGCTGAGACCGACCCGCCTCAGGCGCTGAGACATCGTCAGCGACGCCGACGTGTACGGCCCGTACGAGCCGCCTTGGCCCGCTTCGCCGCGAAACGAACCCCGCCGGGGCTCTCTCCGACCTCGACACGCACCACCGTGGACAACGGATCGACGATGCCTTCGCCGACGTGCAGGATCGACGTCTCCACGGCTCCGAGCTTGCTGAGTACGGTCGCCGCACTCTTGAGCTCTTCCTCGGCCGTGTCCCCCTTGAGGGCGAGCATTTCGCCGTACGGACGCAGCAGCGGGATGCCCCAGGTGGCCAGTCGCTCCAGCGGAGCCACGGCCCGGGCCGTCACCACATGGACCGGCTGCAGTGTGCCCATGACCTCCTCGGCGCGCCCCCGCACGACGGTGACGTGGTCGAGGCCCAGGAGCTCGACGACCTCGGTGAGGAAGTTCGTACGGCGGAGCAGCGGTTCAAGCAGGGTGATCTTGATGTCCTCGCGGACCAGGGCCAGGGGAATGCCCGGGAGGCCGGCGCCGGAGCCGACGTCGCACACCGTCACTCCGTCCGGCACGACCTCCGAGAGGACCGCGCAGTTCAGCAGGTGCCGTTCCCACAGGCGGGGCACCTCACGTGGGCCGATCAGGCCGCGCTGCACACCCGCGTCGGCGAGCAGCTCGGCGTATCGGACCGCATCCTCGAAGCGATCGCCGAACACCTCGCGCGCCTGCTCGGGCGCGGGGGGAAGCTCCGCTGCCTCCGTCACGGGGGACCGTCCTTCCGTACCGCAAAAGCGCATTGGGCGCTGACCACCAGGACCACCAGAACTACAGGACTATCAGGCTGACAAAGTTCGGCCCCGTCTGCTCAACAGACGGGGCCGGTGGAACGTAGGGACCGATCAGGCGGGAAGCACGACGACGAAGCGCTGCGGCTCCTCGCCCTCCGACTCGCTGCGCAGTCCCGCGGCCTTGACCGCGTCGTGCACGACCTTGCGCTCGAACGGGGTCATCGCGTTCAGCTTCACCGGCTCGCCGGTGTTCTTCACGTCGGCCGCGGTCTTGGCGCCCAGCTCGGAGAGCTCGGCGCGCTTCTTGGCCCGGTAGCCCGCGATGTCCAGCATCAGCCGGCTGCGGTCCCCGGTCTCCCGGTGCACGGCCAGCCGGGTGAGCTCCTGGAGTGCCTCCAGCACCTCCCCGTCGCGGCCGACGAGCTTCTGGATGTCGCGGCCGCTGCTGTCGCTGATGATCGAGACAGCGGCGCGGTCGGCCTCGACATCCATGTCGATGTCGCCGTCGAGATCGGCGATGTCCAGCAGACCCTCGAGGTAGTCCGCCGCGATCTCGCCCTCCTGCTCCAGGCGGGACAGGGTGTCTGCACCCTCGGCAGCAGCGGAGGTGGTGCCTTCCGTCACGGGATGGACTCCTTCTTACTTCTTGGACGGGGACTTGGGCCGCTGCGGACCCTTGCGCTGTCCGGACTGGGCCTTGCTGCGGGTACCGCCGGCCGGCTTCGGGGCGGGCTTCTTCGCGGCGGTGGCGGGCTTGGCGTCCTCGGGCTCGTCCGACTTGGTCAGCGAGGTCTTCGGCTCGTCGGCGTCGCCCGCGTCCTCAGCACTGTCGTCGGCCGCCTTCGCGGCAGCGGACTGGCGCTGGGCCTTGGTCTGCCGCTTGGGCTGCTGACGCCTGGGAGTGGCCGTGGTCGGCGTACCGTCCTCGGACTCCACAGCCGTGCTCTCACCCTTCGCCACATTGCCGTCCGGCTGGGCCACGAGGCCCACCTTGGTGAGGCTGTTGATGAACTTGCGCTCGAACTCGTTGCGGTCACGGCCCTTGGAGACGATCGCCTTGACGATGGCCTTCTCACCCCGGCTGCGGGTCTTCTCGTGGTGCGTGACGTGCTTGGTCAGGCGCTCCAGGTAAGCGGCCTGGGCCTTGGAACCCGGGGTCGGGTTGTTGTGGATGACGTACATCTGCTGGCCCATGGTCCACACGTTGGTGGTCAGCCAGTAGACGAGGACACCGACGGGGAAGTTGATGCCGAAGATGGCGAACATGACCGGGAAGACGTACATCAGCATCTTCTGCTGCTGCATGAACGGTGTCTTCACCGTGGTGTCGACGTTCTTCGTCATCAGCTGGCGCTGCGTGTAGAACTGCGACGCCGACATCATCACGATCATGATCGCGGTGACGACCCGGACGTCGGTCAGCGTGGCACCGAGCGCCTCGACCTTGCTGCTGCCGTCCGTGAACTTCGCGGCCAGCGGGGCACCGAAGATGTGCGCCTTACGCGCGCTGGCGAGCAGCGAGTCGTTGATGACGCCGATCGTCGAGCCCGTCGCGATGCCGTTGAGCACGTGGTACAGCGCGAAGAAGAACGGGGACTGCGCCAGGATGGGAAGGCACGAGGAGAGCGGGTTGGTACCCGACTCCTTGTACAGCTTCATCATCTCTTCGGACTGACGCTGCTTGTCGTTCTTGTAGCGTTCCTGGATCTTCTTCATCTCGGGCTGCAGGGTCTGCATGGCCCGGGTCGCCTTGATCTGCTTCACGAAGAGCGGGATCAGACAGATGCGGATCAGGATCACCAGGGACACGATGGACAGGCCCCAGGCCCAGCCCGTGTCGGGACCGAAAACCTTCCCGTACACCGAGTGGAACTGGACGATGACCCAAGAAACGGGTGTCGTGATGAAGCTGAAAAGACTGGCAATCGTGTCCACTAATCATGCTCCTTGGGCATGGGACGGTGTCTCTGCGGCCGGGCTCGAAGGACTCAGCCCTTCAGTGGCCGTTTCGGCGGCGGAGGTCCCGCCCTTGTGTGCGCGCCATGTGCCCCGCAGCATCTCGTGCCACCGCGGACGCTTGCGCGGCGGGACATGGTCCACACCGCCGAGCGACCACGGATTGCATCGCAGGATGCGCCAGGCCGTGAGCGCGGTGCCCTTGATCGCGCCGTGCCGGTCGATGGCCGTGTACCCGTAGTGGGAGCACGACGGGTAGTACTTGCACACCGGCCCCAGCAATGGACTGATCGTCCACTGGTACAGCTTGATCAGCGCCAGTAGTGGGTACTTCATCGCGCGCCCCCTCCCAGCAGCCGCTGAACGGCGGCATCCAGGTCTTGGGCCAGCTGTGCATGGTCGGCGTCGCCCGCTCCGGGCAGCGCTCGTACGACTACCAGGCTACCGGGGGGAAACAGGGCGACTCGCTCGCGCATCAGATGGCGAAGTCTGCGCTTCACCTTGTTGCGCACCACGGCGCCGCCCACTGCCTTGCTGACGACGAAACCCGCACGCGTCGGGGGAGCGCTCTCCCCTGGCGCGTGCGGGTCCGTGGCACCGCTACGAAAGTGGACGACGAGAAGCGGGCGGCCGGCCCGGCGACCCCGTCGTACCGCGGTCGCGAAGTCTTCGCGCCGCCTCAGCCGATGCTCGGTAGGCAGCACGACGTCATGACCTGATCGAGATCAGGCGGACAGGCTGCTGCGACCCTTGCCACGACGGTTCGCGAGAATCGCGCGACCGGCACGGGTACGCATCCGCAGGCGGAAGCCGTGGGTCTTGGCGCGACGACGGTTGTTCGGCTGGAAGGTGCGCTTGCTCACGAGGGGGCTCCAGAAATAAATCGGTGGTTGCGGGTGCCGTCCTGGCTGTCACCGTGCGCCCACGAGGTAGCTCGCAGTTACGCCCGAGTGCACCGCTGACCGATCACCCACATGCGATCTGTGCCCATCGGAGGCAGGCGGCAGCAGCCATCGACAACTCGACCTGGTCACGGTACGCGGGGCTACGCCATCCGGTCAAACCAGCGGTCACGAGGAGACACTATCCACAGGCTGGGGACAACAACTTGAACCGCACCCGTCGCCCTGACTACCGTGGCTGGACTCCGATTCGTTCCTTTGTCCCCCGCCCCGACACCTTTTTCCCGAGCGCCCCACCCGATGTACATCCCGTCCCGTCCGCGAACCACACGTTCGTGGGACCCGTGAGAGAGCGTGCCCTGTGGCTGACGTACCTGCCGATCTTGCCGCAGTGTGGCCACGAGTGCTGGAGCAACTTCTCGGTGAGGGGCGTGGGCAGGGTGTCGAGACCAAGGACGAGCACTGGATCCGGCGCTGCCAGCCCCTGGCACTCGTCGCCGACACAGCCTTGCTCGCCGTACCGAACGAGTTTGCGAAAGGCGTGCTCGAAGGCCGCCTCGCCCCGATCGTCAGCGAGACGCTGAGCCGCGAGTGCGGTCGGCCGATCCGTATCGCGATCACCGTCGACGACTCCGCCGGGGAGCCCCCCGGCCCGCCGGCACCCCCCGCCCAGCCCCAGCGCCGCTACGAGGAACCCGAGCCGAGCCGGGATCCGTACGAGAGTTACGGCCGTCATCGCGCCGAGCCGCTCCCGGGCGGCCCCGGCGACCAGCTACCCACCGCCCGGCCCGCCTATCCGTCGGAGTACCAACGTCCCGAGCCGGGCGCCTGGCCGCGGCCGGCTCAGGACGACTACGGCTGGCAGCAGCAGCGACTCGGCTTCCCGGAGCGGGACCCGTACGCGTCGCCGTCGCAGGACCAGTACGGACCGCCGTCCCAGGATCAGTACGGAGCGCCTGCGAAGGACAAGTACGGCCCGCCGCAGGACTCGTACCAGTCGCAGCAGGACCAATACGCCCCGCCGACGCAGGATTACCGCCCGCAGTCGATGGAGCGTCCGTCGTACGAGCAGCAGCGCGCCGAGTACGAACAGTCGCGGGCCGAGTACGAGAAGTCCCGCGAGCAGTACAACCAGCGCGACACGCGCCGCGACCTGTCCGACTCGCACGCGCCCTCCAACTCCGGTCACGTGCACCGCGGCGGTCCGGGGTCGCCGGGACCGCTCGGCTCGAAGCCCGCGCCGGCGGCCGGCCCGGGTGAGCCGACCGCGCGCCTGAACCCGAAGTACCTCTTCGACACGTTCGTCATCGGCGCCTCGAACCGGTTCGCGCACGCGGCCGCGGTCGCTGTCGCCGAGGCGCCCGCGAAGGCGTACAACCCCCTTTTCATCTATGGGGAGTCGGGGCTCGGCAAGACGCACCTCCTGCACGCGATCGGGCACTACGCGCGGAGCCTCTACCCCGGTACGCGCGTGCGGTACGTGAGCTCGGAGGAGTTCACCAACGAGTTCATCAACTCCATCCGCGACGGCAAGGGCGACAGCTTCCGCAAGCGGTACCGCGAGATGGACATCCTCCTTGTCGACGACATCCAGTTCCTCGCGGACAAGGAGTCGACGCAGGAGGAGTTCTTCCACACGTTCAACACGCTCCACAACGCGAACAAGCAGATCGTGCTCTCCAGCGACCGGCCGCCCAAGCAGTTGGTCACGCTGGAGGACCGGCTGCGGAACCGTTTCGAGTGGGGACTGATCACCGACGTCCAGCCGCCCGAGCTGGAGACGCGTATCGCCATCCTTCGTAAGAAGGCGGTGCAGGAGCAGCTCAACGCCCCGCCGGAGGTCCTGGAGTTCATCGCCTCCCGCATCTCGCGCAACATCCGCGAGCTGGAGGGGGCGCTGATCCGGGTGACGGCGTTCGCGTCGCTCAACCGGCAGCCCGTCGACCTCGGTCTCACCGAGATCGTCCTCAAGGACCTCATCCCGGGCGGCGAGGACTCGACGCCTGAGATCACCGCGACGGCGATCATGGGAGCGACCGCCGACTACTTCGGCATCACGGTCGAGGACCTGTGCGGCAGTTCGCGTGGCCGCCAGCTGGTCACGGCCCGGCAGATCGCCATGTACGTGTGCCGCGAACTGACCGACCTCTCCCTGCCGAAGATCGGCGCGCAGTTCGGCGGCCGCGACCACACGACGGTCATGCACGCCGACCGCAAGATCCGCGCGCTGATGGCCGAGCGCCGCTCGATCTACAACCAGGTCACCGAACTGACCAACCGCATCAAGAACGGCTGACAGCCGCGCGGATACGACACGAAGGGCGCCCCGGGATCTCTTCCCGGGGCGCCCTTCGGCTTGCCGGAAGATATTCGGGACGGCGCCTGGAGCGCGTGGAAGACGCTTCGGCGAGCGTCGGGAGAGGGCCGCCCCGGAGGCATCCCTGGACGACTCCCGAAGGCATCCAGGAGTCGTTCAGAGCCGATCCGCAGCGGATTCGCAGCCGATGCAGCGCCGCACTGGAGCCTCTCTGGCGCCGTTCTGGAGCTCTCCGGAGCTCTCCGGAGCTCTTTTGAAGCGGTTCGCGGCCCCTCCGGAGTCGATCCGGCGCCTGTCCGGAGCCGATCCGGACGACGTTCGCCGTCTCTCCGCGCCCACGCGTCCGCCACCCGCTGTTCGAATACCCGCCGGGTTACGGCCGCCCTCCACAGATTCGGTGACTTTCTTCCGTCCACATCCTGGGGACTGCGAAGTTGTCCAGATCGTGTCCACAGGTGCCGCGGGTGAGAGACCATCAGACCAGGTCAGGTGGTTGTGGATCCGTGGACAAAAGATTTCCACAGGCTGTGGACAAATCCGTGGTCCACAACCTGGGGACGAACTTGTCCACCGGCAACCCACAGGCTGGGGCCGGTTGTCCCCAGCGATCACCAGCTTCTCCACACCGCTGTCCACTGTTCGGCAACGCAACGCGCCATCTCACCGTGTCGAGTGAAAGGCGTCACACGAAGGTGCCGGGTTGGCCTGTGGGAAAGGTGGGTAAAGCTGGGGACGGCGCTGGGGAGAAGTGGCCCTCGGCTGTGCATGGGGTGTGCAGAACTTTCCGTTCTCCACAGAAACCCGAGGTTGTCCACCGCCGTCGCCCACAGGGTCGGTGGACAAAATTCCCGCCCTGAGCTGCGAAAACGCGGTTATCCACGGTATCCACAGCCCCTACTACTACTAGCAACTAGAGAGAGCTGGGAAACCGTTTCGAAGCGGGGCCTGTGCACAACTCGCGCTTCGTCGCCCGACAGCCCCTCGTCACGACTTGACCCCGATAGGCACCTACTGTCAGTGCCGTGCGTCAGACTGTTCCCCGATGTCCTTCCCCTCACAGGGACCGACGACACCGAGACAGACGACGAAGCCAGGCAGGCCGAGAAGCGCCGGCAACAGCAGGAGGCGGCAACAGTGAAGATCCGGGTGGAACGCGACGTACTCGCGGAGGCAGTGGCCTGGGCGGCACGCAGCCTCCCGGCCCGTCCGCCGGCGCCGGTCCTCGCCGGCCTCCTGCTGAAGTCGGAGGAGGGGCAGCTGAGCCTGTCCAGCTTCGACTACGAGGTCTCCGCGCGCGTGTCGGTCGACGCGGAGGTCGAGGAGGAGGGCACGGTCCTCGTCTCCGGCCGGCTGCTCGCGGACATCTGCCGCGCTCTTCCCAACCGTCCGGTGGAGATTTCCACAGACGGTGTACGGGCGACGGTGGTCTGCGGCTCCTCGCGCTTCACGCTGCACACACTGCCTGTGGAGGAGTACCCGGCGCTGCCGCAGATGCCGGGCGCGACCGGCACCGTCCCCGGTGAGGTGTTCGCCTCGGCGGCCGCCCAAGTGGCCATCGCCGCCGGCCGTGACGACACGCTGCCCGTCCTCACCGGTGTGCGCATCGAGATCGAGGGCGACACGGTGACGCTGGCGTCCACCGACCGCTACCGCTTCGCGGTCCGTGAGTTCCTGTGGAAGCCGGAGGACCCGGAGGCGTCCGCGGTCGCCCTGGTGCCCGCCAAGACGCTCCTGGACACCGCCAAGGCCCTCACGAGCGGCGACAGCGTCATCCTGGCGCTGTCCGGTTCGGGCGCGGGAGAGGGGCTCATCGGCTTCGAGGGCGCCGGTCGTCGTACGACGACCCGTCTCCTGGAGGGCGACCTCCCGAAGTACCGCTCGCTGTTCCCGACGGAGTTCAACTCCATCGCCGTGATCGAGACCGCCCCCTTCGTGGAGGCCGTCAAGCGCGTGGCCCTGGTCGCCGAGCGCAACACCCCGGTGCGGCTGAGCTTCGAGCAGGGCGTGCTGATCCTGGAGGCCGGTTCCAGCGACGACGCACAGGCTGTGGAGCGGGTCGACGCGAATCTTGAGGGTGACGACGTGTCGATCGCCTTCAACCCGACGTTCCTGCTGGACGGCCTGAGCGCCATCGACTCCCCGGTGGCTCAGCTGTCGTTCACGACGTCCACGAAGCCGGCCCTGCTCAGCGGCAAGCCGGCCCTGGACGCCGAGGCGGACGAGGCCTACAAGTACCTGATCATGCCGGTTCGCCTCAGCGGCTGATCGGCGTCGACGAGAACACCGCAGGTCGGGGCATACGTCTGAGCGCGTATGCCCACAGGTGTGCATGACCGTCCGGGTCTAGGCTCGGACACAGGTACGCAAGTGCCTTCATGCCACGTCGCACCCTAAGGAACAACTGATGGAGCTCGGTCTCGTCGGCCTCGGCAAGATGGGCGGCAACATGCGCGAGCGCATCCGCCGCGCAGGCCACACCGTCATCGGATACGACCGCAACCCGGACCTCGCCGATGTCCACAGCCTGGGAGAGCTTGTGGGCAAGCTCAAGGGCCCGCGCGTGGTGTGGGTGATGGTCCCGGCCGGCGCCCCGACCCAGGCGACCGTCGACGAGCTGGCCGGGCTCCTGGAGCCCGGCGACGTCGTCGTGGACGGCGGCAACTCCCGCTGGACGGACGACGAGAAGCACGCCGAGGAGCTGGCGGCCAAGGGCATCGGCTTCGTCGACGCGGGCGTCTCAGGCGGCGTCTGGGGCCTTCAGAACGGCTACGCCCTGATGGTCGGCGGCGACGCCGAGAACATCGCCAAGGTCCAGCCCGTCTTCGACGCCCTCAAGCCGGAAGGCGACTTCGGCTTCGTCCACGCCGGCAAGGTCGGCGCGGGCCACTTCTCGAAGATGGTCCACAACGGCATCGAGTACGCGATGATGCAGGCCTATGCCGAGGGCTGGGAGCTGCTGGAGAAGGTCGACTCGGTGACGGACGTCCGCGAGGTCTTCCGCTCCTGGCAGGAGGGCACGGTCATCCGCTCCTGGCTGCTCGACCTGGCCGTCAACGCTCTGGACGGCGACGAGCACCTCGACAAGCTCAAGGGCTACGCCGAGGACTCCGGTGAGGGCCGCTGGACCGTCGAGGCGGCCATCGACAACGCCGTGCCGCTGCCCGCGATCACGGCCTCCCTCTTCGCGCGGTTCGCGTCGCGCCAGGAGGACTCGCCGCAGATGAAGATGGTCGCGGCGCTGCGCAACCAGTTCGGCGGCCACGCGGTCGAGACGAAGTAATCCACAGATCCACAGGCGTGGGCCCGTGGATCCACAACCTGGGGGAGGTCGGTGAACGACCATGCACGTCACGCATCTGTCGCTGGCCGACTTCCGCTCGTACGCCGGGGTCGACGTTCCGCTCGACCCCGGCGTCACCGCGTTCGTGGGGCCCAACGGGCAGGGCAAGACGAACCTCGTCGAGGCGATCGGCTATCTCGCCACCCTGGGCAGTCACCGCGTCTCCTCCGACGCCCCGCTGGTCCGTATGGGCGCCGAGCGCGCGATCATCCGGGCGCAGGTCAAGCAGGGCGAGCGGCAGCAGCTGGTCGAGCTGGAGCTGAACCCCGGTCGCGCCAACCGCGCCCGCATCAACCGGTCCTCGCAGGTCAGGCCGCGTGACGTGCTGGGCATCGTACGGACCGTGCTGTTCGCTCCCGAGGACCTCGCCCTGGTGAAGGGCGATCCCGGGGAGCGGCGGCGTTTTCTGGACGAGCTGATCACCGCGCGCTCGCCGCGCATGGCCGGTGTCCGCTCCGACTACGAGCGGGTGCTCAAGCAGCGCAACACCCTCCTGAAGTCGGCCGCGTTGGCGCGGCGGCACGGCGGGCGGTCGATGGACCTGTCCACGCTCGACGTGTGGGATCAGCATCTCGCGCGCGTGGGTGCCGAGTTGCTCGCCCAGCGGCTCGATCTGATCGCCGCGGTCCAGCCCCTCGCCGACAAGGCGTACGAGCAACTGGCCCCCGGTGGCGGCCCGGTGGCCCTGGAGTACAAGCCGTCGGCACCCGGTGAGGCACACACGCGTGAGGACCTCTACGAGCAGTTGATGGCGGCGATCGCGGAGGCGCGCAAGCAGGAGATCGAGCGGGGCGTCACCCTCGTAGGACCGCATCGGGACGATTTGGTTCTCAAACTCGGTCAGTTGCCCGCCAAGGGGTACGCCTCGCACGGGGAGTCCTGGTCGTACGCGCTGGCGTTGCGGCTCGCGTCGTACGACCTGCTCAGGGGCGAGGGAAACGAGCCGGTGCTTGTGCTCGACGATGTGTTCGCCGAGCTGGACACGCGCCGTCGGGAGCGGCTGGCCGAGTTGGTGGCGCCCGGCGAGCAGGTGCTGGTGACGGCCGCGGTCGACGACGACGTACCGCACGTACTGGCGGGGACGCGGTACAGCGTGGCGGAGGGGGCGGTGGAGCGCGTATGAGCACGGACGAGTCCGCCAAGCGCCCCGCGGCCGAGGAACCCGTACCCAAGAAGGCCGCCGAGCCCTCCGGTGTCGACCTCGCGCGCGTGGCGCTGCGCGCGGCGAAGGAACAGGCACGCGCGCGTGGGGACGCGGCCCAGCAGAAGAAGCAGGCGCGGCGCGGCGGGCTGCGCTCCGGCGCGCGCGCCGACGGCCGCGACCCGATGGCACTCGGCGCTGCGATCAACCGGCTGCTCACCGAGCGCGGCTGGGAGACGCCGGCCGCGGTGGGCGGTGTGATGGGCCGCTGGCCGGAGATCGTCGGCGAGGACCTGGCCAACCACTGCGTACCGGAGAAGTACGACGAGGACGAGCGGGTCCTGATCGTGCGCTGCGACTCCACGGCCTGGGCGACGAACCTGCGCCTCCTCGCCCCGCAGCTGGTGGCCCGGCTGAACGAGGACCTGGGGCACGGCACGGTGAAGTTCCTCAAGGTGAACGGCCCCAGTGGTCCGCCCCGCCGCTACGGTCCCCTGCGCGCTCCCGGCAGCACGGGTCCCGGCGACACCTATGGGTGACTGACATCACAGCGAGTGCTTCGGCGGGTGACCCGACGCGGTTGCGAATACCGACCTGACCCCGGAGTAGCAAAGGGTTGACACCCGGAAGCGCTGAGTGCCTCCGTGAGCCTCTTTGAGCCCCGTTCCGCATATGGGGAGTCGGGAGAGACCGGTTGAGGGCGGCACATGAGGACTCAGGTACCGGCAAACCCCCATCCATGTCGGCGCTACCGGTAGACTGGAAGCAATCCCGCCCCACTTGTGGGACACACACCGAGCAACGCTGACTAAGGCTTACCAACGCAACACGCCGCAGCCGCTCCGGCCATCCGCCGGGAGCCTGGCTTGTGCTGTGCCAGAAAGGGCGCTTCGTGGCCGATTCCGGCAACCCCAACGAGAACATCCCGTCCACCGACGCCGGCGCCAACGGCGGGGCTCACACCTCGAACGGCGAGGTCACCGCCTCGTACGACGCCAGCGCCATCACCGTCCTCGAGGGTCTGGACGCGGTCCGCAAGCGACCCGGTATGTACATCGGCTCGACCGGCGAGCGCGGCCTGCACCACCTCGTGCAGGAGGTCGTCGACAACTCCGTCGACGAGGCGCTGGCCGGCCACGCGGACACGATCGACGTCACGATCCTTCCCGACGGCGGCGTGCGCGTCATCGACAACGGCCGAGGCATCCCGGTGGGCATCGTCCCGTCCGAGGGCAAGCCGGCCGTCGAGGTCGTGCTGACGGTGCTGCACGCGGGCGGCAAGTTCGGGGGCGGCGGTTACGCGGTCTCCGGCGGTCTGCACGGCGTGGGCGTGTCCGTGGTGAACGCACTGTCCAGCAAGGTCGCCGTCGAGGTCAGGACCGACGGACACCGCTGGACGCAGGACTACAAGCTGGGCGTCCCCACGGCCCCGCTCGCGCAGCACGAGGCCACGGACGAGACCGGTACCACGGTCACCTTCTGGGCCGACCCGGACATCTTCGAGACCACCGAGTACTCCTTCGAGACGCTGTCGCGGCGCTTCCAGGAGATGGCGTTCCTCAACAAGGGTTTGACTATCAAACTCACTGACGAGCGCGAGGTGGCGAAGGCCACGGCCGGTGCCGACGAGGCGGGCGCGGACGAGAAGGACGAGGTCAAGACCGTCGCGTACCACTACGAGGGCGGCATCGTCGACTACGTGACGTACCTCAACTCCCGCAAGGGAGACGTGGTGCACCCGACCGTCATCGACCTGGAGGCGGAGGACAAGGACAAGAGCCTGTCCCTCGAGGTCGCGATGCAGTGGAACAGTGGTTACACCGAGGGTGTGTACTCCTTCGCCAACATCATCCACACGCACGAGGGCGGCACGCACGAAGAGGGCTTCCGGGCCGCGCTGACATCGCTGATCAACAAGTACGCGCGCGACAAGAAGCTGCTCCGCGAGAAGGACGACAACCTCACGGGCGACGACATCCGCGAGGGTCTCACCGCGATCATCTCGGTCAAGCTGGCCGAGCCGCAGTTCGAGGGCCAGACCAAGACCAAGCTCGGCAACACCGAGGCGAAGACCTTCGTACAGAAGGCGGTCTACGAGCACCTGAACGACTGGCTGGACCGCAACCCGACCGAGGCCTCGGACATCATCCGCAAGGGCATCCAGGCGGCCACCGCGCGCGTGGCGGCCCGCAAGGCCCGCGACCTCACCCGTCGCAAGGGCCTTCTGGAGACGGCGTCCCTGCCGGGCAAGCTGTCCGACTGCCAGTCGAACGACCCCACCAAGTGCGAGATCTTCATCGTCGAGGGTGACTCCGCCGGCGGCTCGGCCAAGTCCGGCCGGAACCCGCAGTACCAGGCGATCCTCCCGATCCGAGGCAAGATCCTCAACGTCGAGAAGGCCAGGATCGACAAGATCCTGCAGAACCAGGAGATCCAGGCACTGATCTCCGCCTTCGGTACCGGAGTCCACGAGGACTTCGACATCGCCAGGCTGCGCTATCACAAGATCATCCTGATGGCGGACGCCGACGTCGACGGACAGCACATCAGCACCCTGCTGCTGACCTTCCTGTTCCGCTTCATGCGGCCGCTGGTCGAGGCCGGGCACGTGTTCCTGTCGCGTCCCCCGCTGTACAAGATCAAGTGGGGCCGTGACGACTTCGAGTACGCGTACTCGGACCGCGAGCGCGACGCGCTGATCGAGCTGGGCCGGCAGAACGGCAAGCGGATCAGGGAAGACTCGATCCAGCGCTTCAAGGGTCTCGGCGAGATGAACGCCGAGGAGCTGCGCATCACCACGATGGACCAGGAGCACCGCGTCCTCGGCCAGGTCACCCTGGACGACGCCGCGCAGGCCGACGACCTGTTCTCGGTCCTCATGGGCGAGGACGTCGAGGCGCGCCGCCAGTTCATCCAGCGCAACGCCAAGGACGTCCGCTTCCTCGACATCTGAGTCGGTCTCAGCTGACCGCATCAGGAAGGATCTTCACCAGCAATGGCCGACGAGAACACTCCCAGTACGCCTGAAGAGGGCGTCATCGCCCAGCGCGTCGAGCCCGTCGGGCTCGAGACGGAGATGCAGCGCTCGTACCTCGACTACGCGATGTCCGTCATCGTGTCGCGAGCCCTGCCCGACGTCCGTGACGGCCTCAAGCCCGTCCACCGCCGCGTCCTGTACGCCATGTACGACGGCGGCTACCGGCCCGAGAAGGGCTTCTACAAGTGCGCCCGCGTCGTCGGCGACGTCATGGGCAACTACCACCCGCACGGCGACTCCTCGATCTACGACGCGCTGGTCCGCCTCGCGCAGCCGTGGTCGATGCGGATGCCGCTGGTGGACTCCAACGGCAACTTCGGCTCTCCGGGCAACGACCCCGCCGCCGCCATGCGCTACACCGAGTGCAAGCTGGCGCCGCTGTCCATGGAGATGGTCCGTGACATCGACGAGGAGACCGTCGACTTCACGGACAACTACGACGGCCGCTCCCAGGAGCCGACCGTCCTGCCGGCCCGCTTCCCGAACCTGCTGATCAACGGCTCGGCGGGCATCGCGGTCGGCATGGCCACCAACATCCCGCCGCACAACCTCCGTGAGGTCGCGGCGGGCGCCCAGTGGTGCCTGGAGAACCCGGAGGCCTCGCACGAGGAGCTCCTGGACGCGCTGATCGAGCGCATCAAGGGCCCCGACTTCCCGACCGGCGCGCTCGTCGTCGGCCGTAAGGGCATCGAAGAGGCGTACCGCACCGGCCGCGGCTCGATCACCATGCGCGCGGTCGTCGAGGTCGAGGAGATCCAGAACCGCCAGTGCCTGGTGGTCACCGAACTCCCCTACCAGACCAACCCCGACAACCTCGCGCAGAAGATCGCCGACCTGGTGAAGGACGGCAAGGTCGGCGGCATCGCGGACGTCCGCGACGAGACGTCGTCCCGTACCGGCCAGCGCCTCGTCATCGTCCTGAAGCGGGACGCGGTCGCCAAGGTCGTACTGAACAACCTCTACAAGCACACGGATCTCCAGTCGAACTTCAGCGCCAACATGCTGGCCCTGGTCGACGGTGTGCCGCGTACGCTCTCGCTCGACGCGTTCATCCGGCACTGGGTGGCGCACCAGATCGAGGTCATCGTCCGCCGGACGAAGTTCCGGCTGCGCAAGGCCGAGGAGCGGGCGCACATCCTGCGCGGCCTCCTGAAGGCCCTGGACGCCATCGACGAGGTCATCGCGCTGATCCGGCGCAGCGACACCGTCGACATCGCGCGCACGGGCCTGATGGGCCTCCTGGAGATCGACGAGATCCAGGCGAACGCCATCCTGGAGATGCAGCTCCGCCGACTGGCCGCCCTGGAGCGCCAGAAGATCGTCCAGGAGCATGACGAACTCCAGGCGAAGATCACCGAGTACAACGCGATCCTGGCCTCCCCGGTCCGCCAGCGCGGCATCGTCAGCGAGGAACTCGCCGCGATCGTCGAGAAGTTCGGCGACGACCGCAAGACGATGCTGGTGCCCTTCGACGGCGACATGTCCATGGAGGACCTGATCGCCGAAGAGGACATCGTCGTCACCATCTCGCGCGGCGGCTACGTCAAGCGCACCAAGGCGGACGACTACCGCTCCCAGAAGCGCGGCGGCAAGGGCGTACGCGGCACGAAGCTCAAGGAAGACGACATCGTCGACCACTTCTTCGTGTCGACGACCCACCACTGGCTGCTGTTCTTCACCAACAAGGGCCGCGTCTACCGCGCGAAGGCGTACGAACTCCCCGACGCCGGCCGGGACGCGCGCGGGCAGCACGTCGCGAACCTGCTCGCCTTCCAGCCGGACGAGGCGATCGCGGAGATCCTCGCGATCCGCGACTACGAAGCGGCGCCCTACCTGGTCCTCGCCACCAAGGGCGGCCTGGTCAAGAAGACGCCTCTGAAGGATTACGATTCGCCTCGCTCCGGTGGTGTCATCGCGATCAACCTCCGTGAGACGGAGGACGGTTCCGACGACGAACTGATCGGCGCCGAACTCGTCTCGTCCGAGGACGATCTGCTGCTGATCAGCAGGAAGGCACAGTCGATCCGGTTCACCGCGACGGACGACGCGCTGCGCCCCATGGGGCGTGCCACCTCCGGTGTCAAGGGCATGAGTTTCCGCGAGGGCGACCAACTTCTCTCGATGAATGTTGTTCGACCCGGTACGTTCGTGTTCACTGCCACAGACGGCGGGTACGCGAAGCGGACCGCCGTCGACGAGTACCGCGTCCAGGGTCGCGGCGGCCTGGGTATCAAGGCCGCCAAGATCGTCGAGGACCGCGGTTCTCTCGTCGGCGCGCTGGTGGTCGAGGAGACCGACGAGATCCTCGCCATCACGCTGTCCGGCGGTGTGATTCGTACGCGAGTCAACGAGGTCAGGGAGACGGGCCGTGACACCATGGGCGTTCAACTGATCAACCTGGGCAAGCGCGATGCCGTCGTCGGTATCGCTCGTAACGCCGAGGCGGGACCCGAGGCGGAGCAAGTCGTCGGCGACGAAGCCATCGACGAGACCACCGAGGGTGTCGCGACCACCGGCACGGACGAGGGTGACGCACCCTCGGACGAGTAGCACGAGGAGAGAGTCATCGTGAGCGGAGCCACGGGCGCCGGATCGACCGGTACGGACACGGACGGCGGCGGCCGTGGCTCCGCCGCGAACGCGACAGATCCGCACACGACCCAACTGCGTGCGATCGACGCGAAGAAGACCGACGCGCACTCGCCCGACTCGCATGGATCCCAGGGGGGAACTGTGACGGACACCCGAGGCCCGCAGACCCAGCAGCAGTCGGCTGGGGCGGGCCCGGCCGCGCCCGGTGCCAAGGCTCCGGCCCAGGGCCAGGCGCCGGCCCAGCCCGCCACGCCGCCGGCGGGGCCCCCGCTGCCGGGTTCGCCCCTGCCGGGGGAGCGTCAGCCGCAGCAGGCCGCGGGGCCGTACCACCCGCCGCAGGCCTACCCGACGCAGGCGCCCGCCGCGCAGAGCGGTGCCGTACGGCGTCCGCGCACGGGCGCGCGTACCGCGCCGCGCACCCGTAAGGCGCGGCTGCGGGTGGCCAAGGCCGACCCGTGGTCGGTGATGAAGGTCAGTTTCCTGCTCTCCATCGCGCTGGGCATCTGCACGGTCGTGGCGTCCGCGGTGCTGTGGATGGTCATGGACGCGATGGGGGTCTTCTCGACGGTCGGCGGCACGATCTCGGAGGCGACCGGCTCGAACGAGTCGAACGGCTTCGACCTGCAGTCCTTCCTGTCCCTCCCGCACGTCCTGACGTTCTCGGGGATCATCGCGGTCATCGACGTCGTCCTCGCCACGGCCCTCGCGACGCTCGCCGCGTTCATCTACAACCTCTCCGCCGGCTTCGTCGGCGGCATCGAGCTGACGCTCGCCGAGGACGAGTGAGAAGACGAGTGAACGCGGGTTGAAACCCCTCTCGACGGTCCTGTGACTATCGATTTTGGGACTGCCCATGTCGTGCGCTAATCTTCAGGAGTCAGCGCGCGGGACACACTCCGCAGAGCGCGGCGGGGCTATAGCTCAGTTGGTTAGAGCGCATCCCTGATAAGGATGAGGCCACAGGTTCAAATCCTGTTAGCCCCACCAGCCAGAAGACCCCCAGCCGATCAGGCTGGGGGTCTTTTGACACCACCGGTTGACACCACCGGTTGACACCACCGGCGACGATCAGCCGATGAGCGGATCTTCCCCAAGCTCCGGGAGAAGCCCACCGGGTCGGCCCGTCAGGTGGCCCGAGAGCTGGTGGACGTCAGACGAGTTCAGGCGCGAATGCGTTTACCCGCATGAAGCACGAAATCACCGAGTGCCTGCCTGGCCCGCTCGACGTTGTTGTCCAGGCTGGGCTTGTCCGTGGACTCGGCCACTAGTCTCGTGGCTTCGAGTGCCCCTTCCGCGAGCTGAACAAGACCTGGGTCATCGGTGACGAACTCGACCCGGAGGAGAGCTTGCTGCGCGGCCAAGCGGCAGTGATACGCCTCCGACTTCGCAGCGACAAGCGCCGGGCTGTCTTGAGCTTCCAGTCTTCGATGGAACGGGTCGTGCTGCGCACGGCGGTAGGCGAGGACGGCTTCGGCGAAGCTGCTGTAGGCCGTCAGGCGTTCTTCTCGGGTCAGCCGTCTCCACAGGAAGGCCTCGGCGCGGTCCGCCGTCCTTCGTTGGAAAAGGAATGTGACGCCCGATCCGAGCAAGGTACCTGCCACCGCCACGAGGCTTGCCAAAGCGCCATCCACCCAGCCAGTCCAGCACAGTTGAGTTGACCACGACCAGCCCCTGGCTCCGCAGGGAAGGTTCAGTGGCATCATCCCGATCAGCCGCGAAATCAACCTGTCCGGACAGCACGTCTAGGGTCCTGAAGCTGCGGGCACGCAAGAAGACCCCCGGCCGCGTCGGGCCAGGGGTTTTCGGGGTCTTCTGTGGTGTCTCTGGAGCGTTGTACGCAAGTTCGCCGCTGTGTCAGAGAGGGCGGATGGTCGGACAGTTGGGGTAAGGCCAAGGAGATGTCGCGGGCCGGGTGTCGGCGCGCAGGTCGGTGCTGGAGGCGTCCGGGTCAGCGCTGGAGGAGTGCTCCCGGCTCGGCGTGGTCCGGCTGGGCCGAGTCTGCGGTCTCCGTGATCTCGTCGGTGTCCGTCGGCGGGCGGTGGCGGCAGCTCGGAGACTTGCCGTGGGCCTCGGCGCGGATGCGTTGCTTCATCGTGGGGGGCAGGGACCTGGTGAGGGTCCAGGGGGAGATCGCCGGTGTCGAAGCCTGGGCGACCGTGCTGGTGCTCGTCGCCTCGGACCGCGGAGCCGCGGCGGCGACCGTCGCGGTGACCGTGATGAGTCCGAGCGCCGTGCACAGTGCCAGGAAGCCGGTGACGAAGGCGTTCCACAACTTCATGACCTTGATCTGGGCCATGGCCCCTCACTTTCAGGTTGGGCGATTTGCGTACTTTCCTCATGATGTGTATGGGGGCCGCGAAGTGGTGGACCAACGCCCATGGCGCGTCGATGTTCTGATGAACACCACCCGGATGGGTGCAAGAGGCCATAAAACGGCCGAAGATGCACGAAAGAAGGGCGAAGTAACTGTCCGCGAGAGTGTGATCACCCTCCGATCGGAGCGGTTGCGTCCGCTCCTACTGCGCTGTTCCGGGCGGGAGTTGACCCCGGACGCAGGTCACCGATCGGTCTCGGTCGGTGTGTATAGTCGGGCGACAGAGGTCCCCTACGTCAAGGAAAGACGAGGTCGCGCGGTGAAGAAGCTTCTCCTGGTCGCACTGGCCGCCATCGGCGGGCTCCTTGTGTACCGCCAGATCCAGGCGGATCGCGCCGAGCAGGATCTGTGGACGGAGGCGACCGACTCCGTGCCCACGGGTTCGTGAGTACCGAGATCCAGTTCTGAGCAAGCCCCGGCCGCCTGGCGGT
>NZ_JBHXME010000044.1:0-27285 GCF_042721125.1 Streptomyces sp. NPDC058469 | reverse complement strand
CCCGTGCGGGTACGGCCGCCACGACCCGGGAGTTTCGGACGCTCGCACGGATTGACCGGATGCCACGCGCGCGTGCGGGGCAGGATGGGCCACGTCCGGAGCAACGACGAGGGGTGGCGCGTGATGGGGCGGCGTACGGCGTGGTGGCGGACACGGGCACAGGGCGGTCGTACGCCCGTCGCTGGGGCCGTACGACGTGTCGTGGTCCTCGCCGCGGTGCTGTGCGCGACGGCCGCCCTCACGGACCGGCCGGCCACGGCGGCCGGGTCGTCCAGCTCCTACGGCTACGACAAGAGCGACCGGGCCGTCGACGGAGCGACCGGTACCGCCGACGCCGAAGAACTGAACCCCGGTGGGACGTACAGGAGTTCCCTCCCGAAGGGGGCCAGTGTCTACTACGGCCTTGATCTCGACGCCACGTCGAACGCCTACGTCTCCGTGACCGCCGTGCCTCCGGCGGGCACCACGGTCGCCGCCACCGACGGCATCAAGGTGTCGATGCGGAACGCCCAGGGCACCGGCTGCACGCACCGGAGCGCCACCTTCGGGGCCGGCCGGAGCCCCCACCCCGTGGCCGCCTGGGCCGTGCGGGAGGCGGGCAAGGCGCTGTGCAAGGGCAGCGGCAAGTACTACGTGCTCGTCGAGCGCGTCGACGCGGCGGGCTCCTCGTCGGACACCTGGGGCCTGGAACTCACCGCGGTGTCGGAACCCCTGCTGGCCCAGGCCGGCACCACCGACGCGCCCCAGGCCTGGGACTCCGCGTCGCCCGAGGCCGTCACGGGGGAGGCCCGGCACCGTGCGGGCGGCTCGGGCTTCGCCGGGGCCGTCGCCGTCGGACAGGGCGCGTGGCGGGACGACATCGCGCCCGGCCGGACCCTCTTCTACAAGGTGCCGGTCGACTGGGGCCAACAGCTTTCCGTCACCGCCGAGTTGGGTGCTTCGGACGGTGGCAGCGGCTATGTGAGCCGCGCGCTGGACCTGGCGCTCTACAACCCCGTGCGCGGCTCCGTCGACGAGGCCGGCCTCGGTTACCGGGGTACCCAGAGATCGGTGGCCCTGGAGCCCCTGCCACCCGTCGAGTACCGCAACCGCTACTCCGTCGTCGACCACGAGAACGGGATGCGCTTCGCCGGGTCGTACTACCTCGTCGTGCACCTCGACGCGGAGTTGGCCGACGACTTCGGCCAGGGACCGTTCCCGGTGACACTGCGCGTGCGCGTCGCCGGTACGGCGCACGCCGGTCCCGGGTACGCGGCCCAGGCCGAGCCCCGGAACATCTTCGAGGTCACCACACAGGACCGCGCGGCGGCCGTGACGGGGAGCGCCGGAAGTGCCGGGGGCGGCGGCGATACCGCGATGAAGGTGCTGGCGGTCGCCGGGATCGGCGCGGGCACCGTGCTGCTGGCGACGCTCGGCGTGTGGACGGTGTCGGCCCGGCGCCGTGCTTCGACGGCGGCCCTGTAACACCGATCCACACCGCCGCTCTCTACCGACCCGCACTGTTCAGATGCGGGTCAGCGCCCAGAACCCCACCGCGTAGCAGGCCAGCGCGAGCAGCAGGACCGGGATCGCCACCTTCGCGGGCGGCCCGGGACGCCGCCGGGCCCGCCTGCCGCGGTGCTGCGGAACCGGCGGCGCCGACGGTGGAACCTGCGGGACCTGAGCGGTGTATGAAGCAGTAGAGGGATCAGCACGCGGCTGGGGGGAGGACAGGACATGCGTGAGGTCATGAGGGGAGGAGTAAATGGGCAACATGGGCGGCTGGTACTGGCCGCCGTCCTGGTGTGCCTGGGCTGTCTGATGCGCCTGGTCCGCCTGTGCCTGGTCCGCCTGTTGTACGTACGGGGCCTGCGGGGGCGGCAGATGGAAGCTGCCGGTGTCCGACATCGGGGAAGGCGGCGGGGCCGGAGTTGGGGTCGGGGTCGGCTGGGAGGCGATGCCCTGCCGTGGATCCACGGGTACGGAGTCCGTGCCGGGCCAGGCCGAGTCGCGGCCCTCGTCGCTGACACCGCCTACACCGCTGACACCGGCGCCCATGTCGTTCTCGGGTTCGGGAGACCCGGACGGCGACGGAGTCGTCGTCGCCTCCGTGTCCACCCCGGAAGCCCGTTTCAGGGGCCCCTCGGGCACGAACCCCGAAGGAAGCGGCCCCAGTTGGTCGAAGATCTCGATCAACTCGTCGTCGGGTCCCGGCTCCGGCAGCAGTTCCGCGGCTGCGGCGAGCGCCTTGCGTGCCCCCGTGGCGGTGCGGAAGCGGGCCTGCGGGTCGGGCTGCAGCAGCATCGCCACGACCTGCCACAGCGCCTCGGGAATGCCCTTGGGCGCCCCCGGAGTCCCATGCTCCGCGAAGTACTGCACCAGCGCCTTGGCGTCCGGCTTGGCCCCCTCCAGCAGATACAGCGCGACCAGTCCTACGGCGAACAGGTCGGCGGGGAAGTCCGGCTCCGCGCCCATCATCTGCTCGGGCGCGAGGTAACCCGGCGTGCCCACCACGAGGTTGGTCTCCGTCAGGCGTGCCTCGCCCAGCCGCATCGCGATGCCGAAGTCGGACAGGCGAAGGCGCGGGCGGGCCGTGCCGGTGGCTTCGAGGAGCAGGTTGGCGGGCTTGATGTCACGGTGCACGACGCCTTCCGCGTGCACCGCGGCGAGACCGGAGAGGAGCTGGTCCAGCAGCGTGCAGACGAAGGCGGGGGGCAAGGGACCGTAGTCCCCGATGAGATGGACGAGCGATCCGCCCGCCACCAGGTCCATGGTGAAGAGGACCTTGTCGTCGTCGGCGGCCCAGCTGGCCGGTGCGAGCACATAGGGGTGGTCGATCCGCAGTGCCTGTTCCCGGACGAAGCGCAGCAGCGAGTGCGCGTCGCTCTGCTGCAGGACCTTGGCCGCCACATAGCGGCGACGCCGGTGGTCCCAGGCGCGCCAGACCGCGCCGACACCGCCGCGTCCGATCGGGTCGACCAGTTCGTACCGGCCGGCGAAGACCTCACCCATGGCTGTGCGTCGCTCCTCCCCCTTCGGCTATCCCCGTTCCTTCCCCCGAGACGAGCGATACGACTCCCTCTCATGGCACTTCCTCGCGGCTGTTCCGCATGTGCTCCCGGTGAGTGACACGACCCCCTCGTGCCCCTCACCGACCGCGTGCCCGGCTGCCGAACCCCCGATCGGCGGCCGGGCCGTGGGGCTCAGCTCTGGTGGGACTGGTAGTGCGCCACCGCGTCGGAGGTGCGGCCGGCGCCGTACACCCGGAGGAACTCTGCCAGTTCGGGGTGGGTCGGGGCGAGGGTGTCCGCCGCGTCGATGATGTCGCCCGCGGCGGCCACCGAGCGCAGCAGTGACTGGATCTCCCGGACCACCCGCTTGACCGTGGGCGCTCCCGAACTGCTCGTCGTGGTCGTGGTGTTGCTGAGCACCGAGCCCCCCTGGGACTTCTTGATCTCGTCCATGCGCTCGGTCGCCTCGGCCGCGCTCACGCTGCCGTCCGCGACCTGACCCGCCAGGTCCTGCAGCAACTGCACCCGCTGGACCACCGCGGGATTGCCGATCTTCGCCCGCTGACCGCTCATCAGCTGGGACAACATCGGCGCGGACAGCCCCAACACCCCCGCGAGACGAGCCTGGTTGAGCCCAAGATCGTCGATGAGCTTACGGAAGAGCGCCCCCAAAGGCTCCCCGTACCAATTCCGCTGCAGCTCCCGCGCTCTGGCGGTGGCTTCCTGCTGTGCGGCGTCCATTGCGTCTCCCCATCGCTTCCCCAAAACCGCGGTTCGCTCTAGCGAACCACGCCGAGCATCTTACGGAGAGTGGTCGTTCACCGGGACCCCCAAATTTTTGCGAGATACCCGGGGTGACCCGGTACGCTGGTCTCCGAAGCTCGCCGGTGTGTGGTTCTGCCGGTCGGACGCTTCTCTAGCGGGGCCTTAGCTCAGTTGGTAGAGCGCTGTCTTTGCATGGCAGATGTCAGGGGTTCGACTCCCCTAGGCTCCACATTCCGCACCGGCCGGTCGCCCTCAGTGGCGTCCGGCCGGTGTTTGTTTGTGCCCGGGAGGTGACGTGCGTCACGTAAAGGGCGGCTCTTCGTTGCAATTGTTTGCGCAAATATCGGCGCCGGACGCGGTTCGCGGGGCGTCGCGCTGGTCGTCGGCGCGATGTGGGGATGGTGTGCCCGCGTGTGCGGGAGGTGTGTGAGCTGGTGTGAATACGGCCGCGTAATCGGGGGTGTGCGGTCCGTTAAGGGAGTCTGTGCGTTGCTTGTACGCCTGGGTCGTTGCAAACGTCATCGCAGGCAACTTGCGTAAATCAAGAAACCGAGGCGTCCGCCGACGCCGGTGACTGTTCCACGTGAAACATCGCCGTGGGGCAGGAGACCCTCAAGTCTCCTGCCCCACGGCGATGTTGGAAGCGCGTCGGACGTCAGCGCTGTTCGTCGTTCTCCGCGGCCTCGTCCTCGGCCTGCTTGGCCTCGACCTCGGGGTCGAGCACGGCCTGAGGGCTGCCGTCCACCGAGGCGAGCCGCCCCGAATCGGGCACCTCGGTCGCGGCGGGCGGCTCGACCAGCCAGTCAGGGTTGGCCTGCTTGTCCCACCACTTCCAGGCGGCGAAAGCGCCGCCCGCCAGGATGCCCAGAACCGCCAGCCCCTTCGCGAGCCGGCCGGCCCTCGCCCGCCGCTCATGCTTGCGGACCAGCTTCTGGATCTCCTTGGGCGAGACCTGGCCGCGCAGTGCGGCGAACGCCGCCGCACCGCGCGCGGCGGCCTCGTCCTTGACCGGGCCTGCGGCGGCGACCGCTTGCTCGATCCTCGGCCGTGAGTACTCGGCGGCCTGCTGGGCAGCCTTGCGGGTACGGACGGCGGCGTCCTGGGCGGCCTGGTCGACCTTCGGCGGTACATGAGTGCGGGCCTGCTCCAGGCGCGGCACGACATGGGCGCCGTACTGGACGCGGGCCTGGTCTGCGGCCAGCGACACCTTGGGCGCGAGTCGTACGCGTGCCTCATGGGCGTAGTACGAGGCCCTGTCCTTGGCCGTGTCGGCGTAGGGCGCCACCACTTCCGCGGCGTGCAGCACGCTGTCCTTCGCCGAGCCGGTCGCGGAGCGCACGCTGTCGATGCGGGTCACGGGGTTCCTCCTCCTCGGTGGCGGTACGGTATTTCGTCTATCCACCCATTTACGGATCATGCCTGCCAACGGGCCACGGGGCATGTAGAGGGCGGGCATCCGGGTCACGATCACGTGCGATAGCGGATGAATCAGGGGGAACTGGAGCTTGTCGTCGACAATGCCACGGATCCCTGGCCTGTGCCCCTGTCCCGGACCCACTCGGCCGGTTTTCCGCAAGCGGGTCCGGTGGAATGGCCCCGAGAGAAGGCCGGCGGGCGACGAGGCGCGACGAGCGTGCGAGGATCTGGGGGTCACAGGAAGACAACGGAAGGCAGATCGTGGCTGAGCAGCTCTACGCCACCCTGAAGACCAACCTCGGCGACATCGAAGTCCGGCTTCTGCCGAACCACGCGCCCAAGACGGTCAAGAACTTCGTCGAGCTCGCCCAGGGCGAGCGTGAGTGGACCAACCCCGAGACCGGGGTGAAGTCCGCGGCCAAGCTCTACGACGGCACGGTCTTCCACCGAGTGATCAGCGGCTTCATGATTCAGGGCGGCGACCCGCTGGGCAACGGCACCGGTGGCCCCGGCTACCAGTTCGAGGACGAGTTCCACCCCGACCTGCGCTTCGACAAGCCCTACCTGCTGGCCATGGCGAACGCCGGGCCGGGCACCAACGGCTCGCAGTTCTTCGTCACCGTCTCTCCGACGGCCTGGCTGACCCGCAAGCACACCATCTTCGGTGAGGTCACCGACGCGGCGAGCCAGAAGATCGTGGACGCCATCGCGGCCACGGACACCAACCCGCGCACCGACCGCCCGGTCAAGGACGTCATCATCGAGTCGGTCGTCGTCGAGACCCGCTAGGCCGGGCAGGTCCTAGATCCAGGGTTGACACCAGTCTTACCGCCGGGAACCAAACGCCCCGCTCGTCCGTAAGGATGGGCGGGGCGGTGCATTGCGTACGAAGGATTGAGGGGACCCCATGGACCAGGCGCCAGGCAGCCCGCAGGGCCCGGAGGAACAGCGGCCCCAGGATGCCCAGAGTCTGCCGGTCTGCTACCGGCACCCGGACCGCGAGACCGGCGTCCGCTGCACCCGCTGCGAGCGCCCGATCTGCCCCGAGTGCATGGTCAGCGCCTCCGTCGGTTTCCAGTGCCCCGAGTGCGTCCGCGGCGGCTCCGGCACGGGCCACGCCCCGACCGCGGCCCAGCCCCGCACGCTTGCCGGCGGCACAGTGGCGGCGGACCCGCGGCTCGCGACCAAGATCCTCATCGGTCTCTGTGTCGCCGTGTATCTGGTTCAGCTGGTGGTGGGCGACCGTTTCACCGAGCGCCTCGAACTCCTCGGCCAGGCGTACGTCCCGCTCTTCGGCTCCGTCGAGGGCATCGCCGAGGGCCAGCCGTACCGGCTGCTGACCGCGATGTTCCTGCACGCCAGCCCGATCCACATCATCTTCAATATGATGAGCCTGTGGTGGATCGGCGGTCCCCTGGAGGCCGCCCTCGGCCGCGCCCGCTATCTCGCCCTGTACTTCGTCTCGGGCCTCGCGGGCAGCGCGCTCACCTATCTCATCGCGGCCCCGAACCAGCCCTCGCTCGGTGCCTCCGGTGCCATCTTCGGGCTCTTCGGCGCGACCGCGGTCCTGATGCGCCGGCTCAGGTACGACATGCGGCCGGTCATCGCCCTGCTGGTGATCAACCTCATCTTCACCTTCGGCTGGGCCAACATCGCCTGGCAGGCCCACATCGGCGGCCTGGTCGCCGGTGTGATCACCGGGTACGCGATGGTGCACGCCCCGCGGGAGCGGCGGGCCCTGATCCAGTACGGCACCTGTGCCGTCGTACTGGTCGTCGTCGTGGTGTTGACGCTGATCAGGACGGCTCAGCTCAGCTGATATCAAACCGTTGTCCACAGTGCGTGGCGGATCTTGTGCATACCGTGGAGAACAGCTGTGCCCCCTGTCACTGACCCGTGTTTATGCAGGTCAGGCAGGGGGTGAACAGGCTTGCGGTTGCCGGTGTGTCAGTCACACCAGCGTCAACACCCGGTGGGTTATCCACAGATCGTCGTTCTTTTTCCCCAGGCCCGCTGTGGATACTTCTCTGGCCTGTGGATAACTCAGCGGAAAGCCGTGGGCAGAGCTGCGTTCACCGAGCGGTGGCCGCAGCTTCGACCGCTGCTTCCGCCGCTACTTCCACTGCGTGGAGACGCCGAATCCGGCGGCGATGAAGCCGAAGCCCACCACGATGTTCCAGTTGTCCAGGCTGTTGATGGGCATGGAGCCGTCGGTGACATAGAAGACGACGATCCAGGCCAGCCCGATGACGAACATCGCCAGCATGACCGGTGCGACCCAGGCACGGCTGTTCAACTTGATGGCGGTCGCCTGCTTCGCCGGGGGCGGCGTGTAGTCGGCCTTCTTGCGGATACGTGACTTCGGCACGAGGGTCTCTCCTGTCGATGCGCTGCGTGGCCGCGCAGGGAACTGGGGCGGGCGGGCTCCGGGGCAGCGTACAAGGGGACACTGAGTGCTCCCCCGGGCGTCCGTTAGCGTAGTGCTTCCGCGGCGCCGAAGGAGATAAGGGTACGTTGAGCAATTCTGCCGACTCCCCCGGGACGGGTACCAGTCCCGCCCGTATCCGCCGTTTCCGACCCGTACGGATTCTCACGATGGCCGTCTTCGCCCTCGCGGGGCTCATCTTCTTCACCAGTTTCGACACGGCCAAGGGCACCAACATCCGCACGGACGCCTCCTTGCTGAAGCTGTCCGACCTCATCCAGACCCGCAGCCAGAAGAACGGCCGGCTGAACGACGCCAACGGAGTCCTGCGCGACGAGGTCGACTCGCTCCGCAAGGAGGACGACGGCAGCACGGGCGCAGACGACCAGAAACTCACGAAACTGGAGCAGACGGCGGGCGCGCAGAAGCTCAAGGGCAAGGCCGTCACCGTCACCCTCAACGACGCCCCGCCCAACGCCACCGCCAAGCTCCCCGGCTACCCCGAACCGCAGCCCGACTACCTGGTCATCCACCAGCAGGACCTCCAGGCCGTCGTGAACGCCCTGTGGCAGGGCGGCGCCAAGGGCATCAAGGTCATGGACCAGCGGCTGATCTCGACCAGCGCCGTGCGCTGCGTGGGCAACACCCTGATCCTCCAGGGCCGGGTCTACTCACCGCCGTACAAGATCACGGCGGTCGGGGACCCGGGGAAGTTGCAGGCGGCGCTGACGGCGTCCAAGGCGATCCAGAACTACAAGGTGTACGTCGACGTCTACGGGCTCGGCTGGAAAGTGACCGACGACGGGACGGTGACTCTTCCCGGGTACTCGGGCACAGTGGATCTGCACTACGCGAAGCCAGTGGAGTAGAAGCCAGTGGAGTAAGCGGCCGTACGGGAGCTGCCGGTGCGCGTGATCGTCAGGAGCGTCAGCGAACTCTGCATCACCGTAGGCACCCTGATCGTGCTCTTCGTGGTCTACGTGCTGTTCTGGACCGGCGTGAAGGCCGACCGCACGATGAGCGACCAGATCGACCAGCTGCAGAACCAGTGGTCGCAGCAGAGCGCGCACCCGAAGGCATCGCCCGCGCCGGCGCCCGCCGCCTCGCCCGCTCCGGCGAAACCGGCCGCGTACAAGGACGGCAAGCCTTTCGCGATCATGTACATCCCGCGGCTTGGTTTCACGTGGAACAAGCCGGTCCTTGAGGACACCGCGGTGAACACCCTGAAGAAGGGGCTGGGGCACTACGCCGGCACCGCGCAGCTGGGGCAGGTCGGCAACTTCGCGGTGGCGGGGCACAGGCGGACGTACGGCGACCCCTTCGTGAACTTTCCGAAGCTGCGCGAGGGCGACGCGGTGGTGCTGACGGACGGGACCACCTGGTTCACGTATCGGATCGACAAAGGGCCTTACAAAACAGTGCCCACTGACATTGAGGTGATCGATCCTGTGCCACGTAAGTCCGGGTACACGGCCTCGGGCCGCTATCTCACGCTGACCACGTGCGATCCGGAGTGGGGGCACAGCCACCGGCTGATCGTCTGGGCGCATCTCGACTCCACACAGCCTGTGGAGGCCGGGAGACCAGCCGCGCTGCGCCGTTAGTCTGGTGACGTACGGCGTGAGTCTGGTGCCGTGGCGCGACGGAAGGGACGGCATGTACGGCTGGATCTGGCGGCATCTGCCGGGGAACGCGTGGGTGAGGGCGCTGATTTCGCTCGTGCTGGCCCTGGCCGTGGTCTACATCCTGTTCCAGTACGTCTTCCCGTGGGCCGAACCGCTGCTGCCCTTCAACGATGTGACGGTGAACAACCAGTGAGCGCACGGATTCTCGTCGTCGACAACTACGACAGCTTCGTCTTCAACCTGGTCCAGTACCTGTACCAGCTGGGCGCCGAGTGCGAGGTGCTGCGCAACGACGAGGTGTCGACCGCGCACGCCCAGGACGGCTTCGACGGCGTCCTCCTATCGCCCGGCCCCGGCACCCCCGAGGAGGCCGGCGTCTGCATCGAGATGGTGCGGCACTGCGCCTCGACCGGGGTGCCCGTCTTCGGCGTCTGCCTCGGCATGCAGTCGATGCAGGTGGCCTACGGCGGCGTGGTGGACCGCGCCCCCGAGCTGCTGCACGGCAAGACCTCGCTCGTCGAGCACGAGGGCCGGGGCGTCTTCGCCGGACTGCCCTCGCCCTTCACGGCGACCCGCTACCACTCGCTGGCGGCCGAGCCGGGGACGGTCCCGGCCGAGCTGGAAGTCACCGCCCGGACGCACGACGGCATCATCATGGGCCTGCGCCACTGCGAACTGCCCGTCGAGGGCGTCCAGTTCCACCCGGAGTCGGTGCTCACCGAGCACGGGCACCGGATGCTGGCCAACTGGCTGGTGGCGTGCGGCGACCAGGGTGCCGTGGCGAGGTCGGCGGGGCTCGCCCCGGTGGTGGGCAGGGCCACGGCGTGACCGCGCTGCGCCCCGAGCGCGAATCCGAGGCCTCGTACGGGGAGCAGTCGTACGCGGAGCAGGGCGGGTTCGAGCCGTGGCACGGCGCGCAGGCACAGGGCGCGCCCGGGGTGCCGTACGGTCCGGTCGACGAGGAGACCGTCGCGCTGCGGCTAGCGGACCTCCCGCCGGAGCGGACGGGCCACGGCCGGTCCAAATCGGCGTCTGACGCCTCATCCGCCTCCTCAGCCACAGGAACCCCCACGGGGGGGCGCGCGGCCCGCAGAAAGGCCGCCAAGGGGCGGCACGGGCGTCATGGGGCCGGCGGGGCGGCGGAGGAGACCGCCGAGGCCTCGTCGGCATCGGCCTCGTCCGGTGCCGGCGCGCCCCTCTCGCGCGTCGAGGCGCGGCGGCGGCAACGGGCGAACAAGCCGGGTGCCGCGGTGCTCGCGAGCCGGGCGATCGGCGAGGTGTTCATCACCACCGGCGTGCTGATGCTGCTGTTCGTCACCTACCAGTTGTGGTGGACGAACGTACGGGCGCACGCGCAGGCCGGCAGCGAGGCCAGTCAGCTGCAGAACGACTGGGCGAGCGGCAAGCGCGCTCCGGGAGAGTTCTCGCCGGGGCAGGGCTTCGCCATCCTGCACATCCCCAAACTGGACGTGGTGGCGCCGATCGCCGAGGGCGTCAGCAACAAGAAGGTGCTCGACAAGGGCATGGTCGGGCACTACAGCGAGGGTTCCCTCAAGACCGCGATGCCGGACGCGAAGACCGGCAACTTCGCGCTCGCCGCGCACCGCAACACCCATGGCGAACCGTTCCGGTACATCAACCAGCTCAAGCCGGGCGACGAGGTCGTGGTGGAGACCCAGGACACCTACTACGTCTACAAGATGACGAAGACGCTGCCCGTGACGGCGCCGAGCAACACCAGTGTCATCGACCCCATCCCCAAGGGCTCGGGCTTCACCAAGCCCGGCCGCTACATCACGCTGACGACCTGTACGCCGGAGTTCACCAGCAAGTACCGGCTGATCGTCTGGGGCAAGATGGTCGACGAACGGCCGCGCAGCAAGGGCAAGCCGGATGCGCTCATCGAGTAAGGGCAGATGAACGTGGCAGCGACCACCGACGACACCGAAGAGCAGACCGACACGCCCGCGTCGCCGCCGGACCGCCCCCGCGGCACCGGCCCCGTCGCGATGGCGGTCAGCGTCTTCGGTGAACTCCTCATCACGGCGGGCCTGATCCTCGGCCTGTTCGTCGTCTACTCCCTGTGGTGGACGAACGTCGTCGCCGACCGCACGGCCGACAAGCAGGGCGACAAGGTCCGCGACAAGTGGGCCCAGGGCACGGACACCGGCCCCGGGGCACTCGACACCAAGGACGGCATCGGCTTCCTGCACGTGCCCGCGATGAAGAACGGCGAGGTGCTGGTCGAGAAGGGCACCGAGACGAGCGTCCTCAACGACGGTGTCGCCGGCTACTACATCGACCCGGTCAAGGCCGCCCTCCCGACCACCGGCAAGGACGGCAACTTCACCCTCGCCGCCCACCGCGACGGCCACGGCGCCAAGTTCCACAACATCGACAAGCTCAAGAAGGGCGACCCGATCGTCTTCGAGACGAAGGACAAGTGGTACGTCTACAAGGTGTACGACATCCTTCCCGAGACCTCGAAGTACAACGTCAAGACTCTCGCCCAGATCCCCACGGAGTCCGGCAAGAAGAAGGCCGGCCACTACATCACGCTGACTACCTGCACGCCGGTGTACACGTCCCGGTACCGGTACGTGGTGTGGGGCGAGCTGGTCCGCGTCGACAAGGTGGACAGCGCGCGGACGCCGCCGAAGGAGCTTGGCTGAGACCACGGGCATGACAGAGCCCCGGCACCCTCTCGGGGTGCCGGGGCTCTGTCAGTTGTCCGGGGGTGCCGTTATCCGGTGGTGCCACCGAAGAAGGTGGTGCCGCCGTTGTTGTTCCCGCCGTTGTTGTTGCCGGTGCCCACGGTGGTGAGGGTGACCGTCGTGCTGCCGGGGTCGGCCTGGTTGCCCCCGCCCGGGTCCTGCTGGGTCACGAGCGCGTTGTCGCCCTGATCGCTGCCGTCGGCGAACTGGATGTTGTTGAAGCCGTTCTGCTGCAGGATCTGCTTGGCGTTCTTCACGGTCTGGCCGACGACGCTCGGGACCTGGGTCTGCGTCGACTTCCCGATCTGGATGTTGACCGTGGAGTTCTTGTCGACCTGTGTGTTGGCCGCCGGGTCGGTCGAGACGACCTTGCCGACGAGGTTGGAGTCGTTCGTGTCCACCTCGGTGCAGTTGCCGACGAGGTTGTTGGCGGTCATCTGCGCCTTGGCCTCGTCACAGGTCTTGCCACTTACGTCGGGGACCGTGGACTTCGCCTGGGCCTTGGCGACGGTCAGGGTGATCGTGGTGCCCTTCTGGACCTCCGCGCCGAGCGCCGGGTTCTGGTCCAGGACCGTACCCGGGTCCTCGCCGGACACCTTCTGCTGCGTCTTCACGACGAACTTGTACTTGTCGCCCTCAAGCGTCGAGGTGGCGTCGTCGACGCTCTGGCCCACGACACTCGGTACGACGACCTTCGGAGCCCCGGTCGAGACGACCAGGTTGATGGTGTCGCCCTTGTTGACGTTGGTGTTCGCCGCGGGGTCCTGTGAGCAGACGCTGCCCTTCGGCGCGTTCTCGCAGGCCTTGCGGGTGGGCTCCGCCAGCTTCAGGCCGGAGTTGACGGCCATGTTCTTGGCGTTGGCGTAGGTCTGGCCGACGAAGTTCGGAGCCGCGAACGGTTTGTCCGCGCCCCCGTTCCCGCTGAACGCCCACTTCCCGATCAGGATCGCGCCCACCAGCACCAGTACCGCCGCCACGACCAGCAGGATCGTCGAGGTGTTCGACTTCTTCTTCTGCTGGCGGCGGCGGTCCGGGCGGTCGTCGTAGCCGAAGCCGCCGTCGTCCGGGTTCATGGGGGGCAGCATCGTCGTGGCGCCGGCGTCGGAGCGCAGGGCCGTCGTCGGCTGGTCGTCGCCGTAACCGCCGTAGCCGACCGAACCCAACGCCGCCGTCGCCGCGACGGGCTGGCCGTCGAGGCAGGCCTCGATGTCGATGCGCATCTCGTCGGCGGACTGGTAGCGGTAGTTGGGGTCCTTGACCAGCGCCTTCAGGACGATCGCGTCCATCTCGGGCGTGATCTCGGGGTCGAAGACGGACGGCGGCTGCGGTTCCTCCCGTACGTGCTGGTACGCGACCGCGACCGGGGAGTCGCCCACGAAGGGCGGCCGTACCGTCAGCAGCTCGTAGAGGAGGCAGCCCGTCGAGTAGAGGTCCGATCGGGCGTCGACCTGCTCGCCCTTCGCCTGCTCCGGGGAGAGGTACTGGGCGGTGCCGATCACCGCGGACGTCTGCGTCATCGTCATGCCGGAGTCGCCCATCGCGCGGGCGATGCCGAAGTCCATCACCTTGACCTGGCCGGTGCGCGTCAGCATGACGTTGGCCGGCTTGATGTCGCGGTGGACGATGCCGTTGCGGTGCGAGTACTCCAGTGCCTGGAGGATGCCGATGGTCATCTCCAGCGTGCGCTCCGGCAGCAGCTTGCGGCCGCTGTGGAGCAACTCGCGGAGCGTGGAGCCGTCGACGTACTCCATGACGATGTACGGGATCGAGACCCCGTCGACGTAGTCCTCGCCCGTGTCGTAGACCGCGACGATCGCGGGATGGTTGAGCGAGGCGGCCGACTGGGCCTCCCGGCGGAACCGGGCCTGGAAGGAAGGGTCGCGCGCAAGGTCGACGCGCAGCGTCTTCACCGCCACCGTGCGGCCGAGGCGTGTGTCATGAGCGAGGTAGACCTCCGCCATGCCACCACGGCCGAGCACCTGGCCCAGCTCGTACCGGCCGCCGAGGCGACGCGGCTCTTCCATAGTTCCCTACCAGCCCTCTCCGTCGGTCCCGACCCGCACGGATGTGCGGTCGGAGGCTAGCCGTCCGGGCCTACCGTACCCGGCTGGCTTTGTGTGACCTGGCCAAGCCCGTCACCCGATACAGGACCGGTATCGCAACGTGCACCGATGTGAAGGGGACGTGAGCGGAGTCACTTCTTACTGTCGATGACCGCCTCCATGACACTCTTCGCGATCGGGGCCGCGAGACCGCCGCCGGAGATGTCGTCACGGTTGGCCTTGTCGTCCTCGATGACCACGGCCACGGCGACCGGCGAACTGCCGTCGGCGTTCTTGGCGTAGGAGAGGAACCAGGCGTACGGGTTCTCGCTGTTGTCGACGCCGTGCTGGGCGGTGCCGGTCTTGCCGCCGACGGTGACGCCGCTGATTTTCGCGCTCGTGCCGGTGCCCTTCTCGACGACCGTCTCCATCATCGACTGCAGGATCTGCGCGTTCTTCGACGACAGCGGCTGGCTGAGCTCTTGCGGCTCGGTCTGCGCGATGGTGTCGAGGTTCGAGGACTGGAGCTTGTCGACCATGTACGGCTTCATCAGCTTGCCGTCGTTGGCCACCGCGGAGGCGACCATGGCCATCTGCAGCGGGGTCGCCGCGGTGTTGAACTGGCCGATCGAGGACAGCGCGGTCTGCGACTGGTTCATCTTGTCGGAGAAGACCGAGGCGCTGGAGCGGATCGGGGTGAACTGCTCGGCGTCGAAGCCGAACTTCTTCGCCTCGGCCAGCATCTTGGCGTTGCCGAGGTCGGCGCCGACCTTGCCGAAGACGCTGTTGCAGGAGTACTGCAGCGCCACGCGCAGGGTCGCGTTCTTGCAGGGGATGTTGCCCTCGTTCTTCAGCGGGGTCGTGGTGCCCGGCATGATCCACGGCAGCGGGGAGTTCGTGGCCTCGTCGGCGGACGAGTACAGGTTGTTCTCCAGGGCGGCGGACGCGGTGACCACCTTGAAGGTGGAGCCCGGCGGGTAGGTCTCGCGCAGCGCCCGGTTCAGCATCGGGTCGTTCGGGTCGTACTTCTTCTGGAGCTGCTGCCAGGCCTTGGAGTCCGTGGAGGTGGAGTTCCCGGCGAACGACGACGGGTCGTACGACGGGAAGGACGCCAGCGCCAGGATCTTGCCGGTGGACGGGTCGAGGGCGACGACCGCGCCCTTGCCGCCCTGCTTCTTGAGGCCGTCGTAGGCGGCCTTCTGGGCGGAGGCGTTGAGGGTGGTGACGACGTTGCCGCCCGACTTCTGCTTGCCCGTGATCATATCGAGGGTGTTGCGGAAGAAGAGCCGGTCGTCGGTGCCGGAGAGGATGCCGTCCTCGATGGACTCCAGCTGGTTGGCGCCGAAGGCCTGCGAGGCGTATCCCGTGACCGGCGCCCACATCGCGCCGTTCTTGTAGGTGCGCTTGTACTTCAGGTCGTTCAGCCCGGAGGTGCTGGTCTCGGTGGAACCGGTGACCGGGTTGCCGTCGACGATGATGTCGCCGCGCGGGGTCGCGTAGCGGGCGATCGTGACGCGGCGGTTGTTGTCGTCGTCCTTGAGGCTGTCGGCCTTGACGTACTGGAGCCAGTTGTCGCGCAGCAAGAGCGTGAGGACCAGGAGGCCGCAGAAGAGCGCGATCCGGCGCAGGGGCTTGTTCATGACGGGCGGACCACCTGGGTCATCTCGGCGTCGGGGCTGGGGGCCGGCGCGGGGGCCGGGCGGCGGGCGGTGTCGCTGATGCGGATCAGGATGCCGATGAGGGCCCAGTTGGCGATGACGGAGGAACCGCCGTACGCCACGAAGGGCATCGTCATACCGGTCAGCGGGATCAGGCCCATCACGCCGCCCGCGACGACGAAGACCTGGAGGGCCATGCCGCCGGAGAGGCCGACGGCGAGGAGCTTGCCGAACGGGTCGCGGGCGGCGAGGGCGGTGCGGACACCGCGCTCCACGATCAGGCCGTAGATGAGCAGGATCGCCATGATGCCGGCGAGGCCCAGTTCCTCGCCGAAGGTGGCGAGGATGAAGTCGGAGTTGGCGGCGAACCGGATGAGGTCGGAGTGGCCCTGGCCGAGACCGGTGCCGAGCGTGCCGCCGGAGCCGAAGGCCCACAGGGCCTCCATCGACTGCGCGGAGTGGCCGGCGACGGTCTTGCTGAGCGTGTACTCCTTCATCGGGTTCAGCCACGCCTGGACACGCTGCTGGACGTGCGGTTCGAAGGTGGCCACACCGACCGCGCCGGCCGCGGACATCAGCAGACCGAAGACGATCCAGCTGGTCCGCTCGGTGGCGACGTACAGCATGATGATGAACATGCCGAAGAACAGCAGCGATGTTCCGAGGTCGGTCTCGAAGACCAGGATCAGGATCGAGATGAACCAGACGACCAGGATCGGGCCGAGGTCGCGGCCGCGCGGCAGGTACAGGCCCATGAAGCGGCGGCTGGCCAGCGCGAGCGCGTCGCGCTTCACCATCAGGTAGCCGGCGAAGAAGATCGCGAGGACGATCTTCGCGAATTCACCGGGCTGGATGGAGAATCCGCCGACCGAGATCCAGATCTTCGCGCCGTAGATGTTGGCGCCGAGGCCCGGCACGAGCGGCAGCAGCAGCAGGACGAGCGCGCCGACCATGGAGATGTACGTGTAGCGCTGCAGGGCGCGGTGGTCCTTGAGGAAGATCAGTACGACGGCGAACAGTCCGATGCCCATCGCGGTGTACAACAGCTGCCGTGGCGCCGCGTTGCCCGCCTGGTTGATGGACTGCAGCAGCTTCGACTGGTCGAGCCGCCAGATGATGACGAGTCCCATGCCGTTCAGCAGCGTCGCCAGCGGCAGCAGCAGCGGGTCCGCGTACGGCGCGAACTTGCGTACGGCCAGGTGCGCGACGCCGGCCAGCAGACCGAGGCCCAGGCCGTAGCTCAGCAGCCCGGACGGCACCTGGTCGTTGATGGCCAGGCCCACGTTGGCATAGGCGAAGACCGGGATGACGACTGCGAACAGCAGGAGCGCCAACTCGGTGTTGCGCCGGCTCGGTGCGCCGATGGAGCCGATCGTGGACGTGTGGTGCGACGGCGTGTTGGTAGAACTGCTCATCGTGTGACGGGGCCTCTCACGGCTTGCCTGTTACTTGCTGCACTGCGAGACGACCTGCTGCTCTTCCTCCGAAAGGCTGGGACCGGGGCTGGGAGTCGCAGACGGGGTCGGGGACGGGGACGTCGAGGTCGAAGGAGTCGGCTTCGGCGTGGCCTTGGACGTGAGGGAGGTGCTGGTGGTTCCCGTGGTGCCGCCGGGCTTGGTGGCGGCACTCTCGCGCTCGGACTCCTTCTTGCACGCGGAGGCCTGCACCGAGAGGTCGGCGATCTTGTTCTGGGCGTCCTGCAGACCGCCCTCGGCGATCGTCGCCTTGACCTGCTTCTGCTGGTAGGGCGGCAGGTACTTGAGTTCGATGTCGGGGTGGTCCTTCTCCACCTTCGACAGCGAGACCCAGGCGAGGTCCTGGCTGATGCCCCGGTACAGCGCGACGTGTTCGCCGTTGGCGCCGACGAAGTACTGCGTCTGCGTCCAGCGCCAGCCGCCGTACAGGCCGCCGCCGATGACCGCGAGCGCGAGCACGGTGTAGAAGGATCTCTTGAACCACTTGCGGCCCTTGGAGGGCTTCACGAAGTCGTCGTCGGTGTAGTCCCCGAAGCTGCCCTCGGGGACGTAGCCGGTGGTGTCGCCGGAGCCGGGCGGGCCGAACTCGCCGCCCCCGCCGTTCTGTCCGGGCACCTGGCGGCCGAGCCCGGAGGCGCGGCCCGCCGGGGTCTGCATGATGCCGTTGTCGTGATGGTGGAGCTGGTTCTCGGCGACCGCGCCGACGATGACCGGGGTGTCCGACAGCTGCGCGGCGAGGGTGTCGCCGGTGTCGAGGTCGAGGACGTCGGCGATGATCACCGTGATGTTGTCGGGGCCGCCGCCGCGCAGAGCGAGCTGGATCAGCTCCTGCACGGTCTCCTGGGGGCCCTGGTAGCTGGCGAGGGTGTCCTCCATCGTCTGGTGGGAGACGACTCCTGACAGCCCGTCGGAACAGATCAAGTACCGGTCGCCGGCGCGGACCTCACGGATCGACAGGTCCGGCTCGACGTGGTCGCCACTGCCGAGCGCGCGCATGAGCAGGGCGCGCTGCGGGTGGGTGGTGGCCTCTTCCTCGGTGATACGGCCCTCGTCGACCAGCCGCTGCACCCAGGTGTGGTCCTGGGTGATCTGGGTCAGCACCCCGTCGCGCAGCAAGTAGGCGCGGGAGTCGCCGACATGGACGAGGCCGAGGCGCTGGCCCGTCCACAGGAGGGCGGTGAGCGTGGTGCCCATGCCCTCCAGCTGGGGGTCCTCCTCGACCATCATCCGCAACTGGTCGTTGGCCCGCTGCACGGCGGTGCCGAGCGAGGTGAGGATGTCGGAGCCCGGCACGTCGTCGTCGAGCGAGACGATGGTCGAGATCACCTCGGAGGAGGCGACCTCACCGGCGGCCTGACCGCCCATCCCGTCGGCGATCGCGAGGAGACGTGGACCGGCGTAGCCGGAATCCTCGTTGCCCTCGCGGATCATGCCTTTGTGCGATCCGGCGGCGAAGCGCAGTGACAGACTCATGCGCACCTCGCCCGTCGGCTCCGGGTACATCCGCACGGTGCCCACCCTCCGGTCGGGAGCGCGCCGGGGTCCGCCAGGCGGTCCGCCGCTGCGTGCTCGCTCCGCTCGCTCATTTTCGTACTACTTCCGCAGCTCGATGACGGTCTTGCCGATGCGGATCGGCGCGCCCAGCGGAATCGGTGTGGGGGTCGTCAGCCGGGACCGGTCCAGGTACGTGCCGTTCGTGGATCCGAGGTCCTCGACGATCCACTGGCCGTCGCGGTCCGGGTAGATCCTGGCATGCCGGCTGGATGCGTAGTCGTCGTCCAGCACGATCGTCGAATCATGCGCCCGGCCCAGGGTGATGGTCTGGCCCTGGAGCGCGACGGTGGTGCCGGTGAGAATTCCCTCACTGACGACCAGTTTGGTGGGGGCGTTACGGCGCTGCCGGCCGCCCCCGCTCGGCTGCTGCTGGCGCTGCTGCGGAGGCGCCGCCTGCCGGGCGGCCTGCTGCTGCGGTCGTCCGGCTTCCCGTCGCGAGCCGCGCTGTGTGACACGCGTTCCGAACAGGTCGCTGCGGATGACCTGCACGGCCACGATCACGAACAGCCACAGTACGGCCAGGAAACCCAGCCGCATGACCGTGAGGGTCAGCTCTGACATTGCCCCCGCTTCACCCTTCGGCTTGCCGGTAAATGATGGTGGTGCTGCCCACGACGATCCGCGAGCCGTCGCGGAGCGTAGCGCGGGTGGTGTGCTGCCCGTCCACCACGATGCCGTTGGTGGACCCGAGATCCTGGATCACTGAGGGCGTTCCGGTCCGGATCTCACAGTGCCGGCGGGATACGCCGGGGTCGTCGATCCGCACGTCGGCTTCGGTGCTGCGGCCCATCACCAACGTCGCGCGGGAGATCTGATGGCGGGCGCCGTTGATCTCCACCCAGTACCGCATCCGCGCGCCGGCCGCCGGGGCGGCGGGGGCGGGCTGGAGGTACGGGGCCGAGCCGCGGCCGCCGGGCGGCGGTGCGGCCGGCATCGGCGGCGGGGCGCTCGCGGGGGCGGCGGCGGGCGGATAGCCGTACCCGCCGGGCCGTCCCGCTGCCGGTGGTGCCGCCGGAGCGGAGGTCCCGGGAGCCTGCTGGTTGGTGGAGGAGGCGAGCGTACGGCTGCGCACCCGGTACAGACCGGTGTCGAGGTCGTCCGCCTTCTCCAGGTGGACCTTGATGGGTCCCATGAACGTGTAGCGCTGCTGCTTGGCGTAGTCGCGCACCATGCCGGCGAGCTCGTCGCCGAGCTGGCCGGAGTAGGGGCTGAGCCGCTCGAAGTCCGGCGTGCTCAGCTCCACGATGAAGTCGTTGGGTACGACGGTCCGGTCGCGGTTCCAGATCGTCGCGTTGTTGTCGCACTCCCGCTGGAGCGCGCCGGCGATCTCGACGGGCTGGACCTCGGACTTGAACACCTTGGCGAAGGTGCCGTTGACCAGACCTTCGAGGCGTTGCTCGAACTTCTTCAGGACTCCCATGGGGCACCTCCTCCGTCGTCGCCGCACTGGTTGTCGTGCCGACTGCTGGGCCGACTGTCGTGCTGACTGCCTTGGTACTGCTTACTGATCGTATCCACGCGCCGGTAAATCGGCTGGTTCCCCCTTGTCGGCCCGGTCGAACTCCTTCTGCCACTACTCCTGCCCAGGATCGTAGAGGGGGCCGCAGACAAGTGTCCCGCACCTGACTGTGGACCTTGCCCGCCTCCTGGGGAGATGGCAGTTACCGGTACGAGGTTGATACGTGAACCGGTCCACGTTGATACGCAGCGGGGGGTGGGGGGTGTTCGGGGGGCGGGGGTGAGGAGTTCGGAGGGCGTGGTGGGGGACGGTGGGAGGTGCGGGTGGGGAGGGCAGATGGGAGCTGGTGAGGGGCGATGGGGGCCTCGCGCGGGGGGTCCTGCTCAGGGGAAAGGGATGTGAATCCACCCCGTGCACCGTGCTAATCTTCTGCATGTCGGAAGGCGCCAGCCCCCTGAGGGAAGGGCCTGAGGACACACCCAATGCGCGGGTGGCGGAATAGGCAGACGCGCTGGATTCAGGTTCCAGTGCCCGAAAGGGCGTGGGGGTTCAACTCCCCCCTCGCGCACAGACAGAAGCCCCTCAGGTCTCAGACTTGAGGGGCTTCTTCGTATGCGCTGTCGGCTTTGGTGATGCTTCGGTGATTCCCGCCTCTGGTGAGGACAATCACACGTTGTTCTCACCTGAGGCGGAGGGGGAGATGGCGGCCGGGCGCAGGGTCAGGCGGCGAGGCGTTCTGCCAGGGCCTTGGCCTTGGTGGCCGCGTCGCCGAGGGCGCGCTCGCGGGACGCCTCGTAGAGCGGGACCAGGTCGGCCATCGCCGGGTTCTGCGGGGCCATGGTGAGCTCCGGGACGATGAACTCGGCGTCCAGGCCGAGGGCGTCGACGAGGACCGCCTTCAGGTAGTTCTGCACGTAGTCGTAGCCCTCGCGCGGGGTGCCCGGCCCGTAGGCGCCGCCGCGACTGGCGATCACGACGGTCGGGATGCCCTTCACCTTCGAGTCCTCGGTGCCCGCGGTGCGGCCCATCAGGATCACGTTGTCCAGCCAGGCCTTCAGGGTCGAGGGGATCGTGGCGTTGTACATCGGGGCGCCGATCAGCACCGCGTCCGCCTGCTCCAGCTCCTCTATGAGCTTCACTCGCTCGGCGAAGGCCGCCGCCTGCCCGGGGGTGTGCGTGGCCGGGTCGGCGAAGCCGGCGGTGTGGGCGTCGACGGTGATGTGCGGGACGGGGTTCGCGGCGAGGTCGCGGTGGATCACCGTGCCCTCCGGGTGCTGTTCCTCCCAGGACGTGCGGAAGGCGTCGGCCACGGCGCGGGAGGCGGAGGCGCCGGTGGGGAACACGGAGGAGTCGATGTGCAGGAGCGTGGCCATGGGGGTCTCCAAGGGAGGGGCGAGTGCGCGCTCGGCGCAGGGGTGTCGGCGTGTTGTTCAGTAGCTGAGTTTTCGTACTCGACTATGAATAACACAGGTACTTACTTTTTTTCATCCCTGCACAAGAGGGCAGTACCCTGAGGGCATGGCGGTCGAGCAGAGTCACGACACGGGGCAGTGCAAGACGGTCGACGACGGCATCACCCGTGTCTTCCAGCTGTTCGGAAAGCGCTGGACCGGGCCGATCGTGGCCGTCCTGATGGCGCAGCCCGTCCACTTCGCCGACCTGCGCCGGGCGATCCCGGGCATCAGCGAACGCATGCTCTCCGACCGGCTCACGGAACTCGGCGCCGCCGGGCTGCTGGTCCGCGAGGTCGACGAGGGGCCGCCGCTGCGCGTCTCGTACCGGCTGACGGAGTCGGGGAAGGCGCTGGGACCGGCACTTCGGGAACTCGGCGCGTGGGCGAAGGTGCATCTGCGCGAGGGGTGGCAGTCGGGCGCGTGCTAGGCGGGCGTGGGCCGAGGTGGGGCGAGGCGGGGCGGGCTAGGTCGCGGTAGCAAGGGGCGCCGATCCCTGAGGCTTTGATCGCCGAGGCTTCGGGCGCTCAGGCCTCGATCGCCGGTGCTTCGACTTTCCGGTGCTTCGATCAGTGAGGCGCGACCGCCGGTGCTTCGACCAGTGAGGCTCGATCACCGAGGCTTCGATCAGTGCAGCGCGATCGGTGAGGCTTCGATCGGCACCGGTTTTCCACAGCCGTGGAGTTGTCCACAGGGTCTGACGTGTTTTCGCCACCGGCTGTACGGTCGTCGCGAGTTGATGTTCGGGCGAGCGCACGTGCGAGCGTGGGTGTGGGTACGGGGGAGGCGGTCGGTATGACCGAGGCCGGTATCGGTGTGGGGCGCAGGCTGCCCGGGGTGCGGGGCTTCGCCACGTGGCCCGTGGAGGGGTCGCCCAAAGAAGAGGGCAAGGCGCTGCGGGCGAGTATCCCGCGCAGCGCGCACGCCGCTCTCGACCTGGACGGTTCCCGCCCCGACGCGGTGACCGCGGTCGAGGAGTCAGGCCGCGGCCGTATCCCCGGGCTCACGCCGATACGGGTGGGCAGGATGGCGGCCACGCCCTTCGCGTTCCTGCGCGGTTCGGCCGGCCTCATGGCCTACGACCTCGCCCGCACCCCCATGACCCGGATCGGCGCCCAGATCTGCGGCGACGCCCACGCGGCCAACTTCGGCCTGTACGGCGACGCCCGCGGCGGCCTGGTCATCGACCTCAACGACTTCGACGAGACCGTGCACGGCCCCTGGGAGTGGGACCTCAAGCGGCTCGCCGCCTCGCTGGTGCTCGCGGGCCGGGAGGCCGGCGCCGACGAGGACACCTGCCGTACGGCGGCACACGGCGCGGTGGGTTCCTACCGCCGCACCATGCGGCTGCTGGCCAAGCTCCCGGTGCTGGACGCGTGGAACGCCATCGCGGACGAGGAGCTCGTCTCCCACGCCGACGCCCGTGACCTGCTCGGCACGCTGGAGCGGGTCTCCGAGAAGGCGCGGGGCAACACCAGCGGGCGGTTCGCGGCCAGGTCGACCGAGGCGGCCGAGGACGGCGGGCGCCGCTTCGTCGACGCCTCACCGGTGCTCCGGCGGATTCCGGACGCGGAGGCCGCGGCGGTGGCGGCATCCCTGGAGGAGTACCTGGACACGCTCTCCGAGGACCGCCTCCCGCTGCTCGCCCGGCACACGGTGCACGACGTCGCCTTCCGCGTCGTCGGCACGGGAAGTGTGGGCACGCGGTCCTACGTCGTGCTGCTCCTGGACCATCGCGGCGAACCGCTTGTCCTCCAGGTGAAGGAGGCCCGCCCCTCGGCGCTGGTGCCGCATCTGCTGAGTGCCGGGTTCGAGGCGCCGTCCGTCGCGCACGAGGGCCGACGCGTGGTGCTCGGGCAGAAGCGGATGCAGGTCGTCAGCGACATCCTGCTGGGCTGGACGACGGTCGACGGACTCCCGTTCCAGGTACGGCAGTTCCGCAATCGCAAGGGCAGCGTCGACCCGGCCGCCCTCGCCGCCGACCAGATCGACGACTACGGCCGCATGACCGGCGCGCTCCTGGCCCGCGCCCACGCCCACAGCGCCGACCCGCGCCTGGTCGCCGGGTACTGCGGCAAGAAGGACGAACTGGACGAGGCGATAGCCACGTTCGCCGTTGCCTACGCCGACCGGACGGAGGCGGACCACGCGGAGTTGGTGGGGGCGGTGCGGACGGGGCGGATCGCGGCGGAGATGGGGGTGTAGGCAGTTGGGAGCAGGGAGCAGGGAGCAGGGAGCAGGGTGCGGGTGCCCGCTGTGATCGTGGGCGGGTGAGCTGATCAGGGCGGGAGATCTCGGCCTTCCTGTCCCCGGGGCGCGCTCCGCACCGGCGGCGACATGACCCGTGGTTCACCGGTCACCGGCACAGCCGATGCCGCACCGGTGGCGAGGTCACCCGTGGTCCACAAGGCGCCGGCGCAGCCGATGCCCCGTGGCCCGTCGGGCCGTGGCCTACGCTGGGCGGGTGACGACCCCGGAAGCTGAGCAGTCCCAGTCCGCGCCCGTTGGTGAACCGGTGCCGGAGCAGACGGGTGCCGAGGTGCCGTCCGCCGCCGGAGCCGCGGCGGGCGATGGTTCCGCGAGCGAGGGCATCGGGGGTGCGGCTGCCCCTCATGAGGCTGACGCTCGTGCGACCGACTCCCGTGAGGCCGACGCCCGTGCGACCGACGGCGCCGCGCCCCGGCCCGAGGAGCGGCTGGAGCGGGCTGTACGCGCTGCCGAGCAGGCGTTGATCGAGTACGAGATCGCGGTGGACACCTTCCGCATCGAGGTCGAGAACTTCTCCCGGCTGCACCACCAGAAACTCGGCCCGATGTACACCCGGCTCGACGAGCTGGACGCCCGGATCGCCGAGGCCACCGCCGCGCGCACCGGCGACCCCGAGGACATCCGCAAGGCGGACGAGGCCCGGGCCCGGGTGATGCCGATGCCCGCGGTCGAGGAGCTGTTCCACGGCTGGATGGACGGCGACGGCCTGTTCCCGGAGGCCGCGGCGATGCTCACGGACCAGCCGGTACGGCCCCCGCAGCGGGTCCGCCCCAGCGAGGAGGCCCGCAAGCTCTACCGCGAGCTGGCCCGCAAGGCCCACCCCGACCTGGCGCAGGACGAGGACGAGCGCAAGCGGCGTGAGGAGTTCATCACCCGGGTCAACGCCGCCTACAGCCGCGGTGACGCGCCGCTGCTGCGCGAGCTGGCCGAGGAGTGGGCGGCCGGACCGGCCCCGGCGGAGCGCGGACCGAGCCCCAGCGAGGAGCTCTACGCCCGCCTCGAATGGCTCGCCCACCGCAAGGAACTCCTCACGCTCGTCGCCCGTGAACTGGAGGAGGGCGCCATCGGCTCCATGCTCCGCATCGCCCCGGACGACCCCGACCGCCTGCTCGACGAGATCGCCGATCAGTTGCTCGCCCAGGTCTCCGAGCGGGAGGCCGAGTTGGCGGCACTGCTCGGGCAGCCGGGCACGTCGGAAGGCCCGTCGGGTAGCGTCGGGGCATGAGTTTCGGAGCTGGTGTGCCCACGGTCGAGGTCGGAGACCTCAAGGACGGCGACTTCCTGCTGGACGTCCGCGAGGACGACGAGTGGCAGGCGGGTCACGCCACGGGGGCGCTGCACATCCCCATCAGTGAATTCGTCGCCCGGTACGGCGAGTTGACCGAGGCGGTGCCGCAGGACGGCCGGGTCCATGTGATCTGCCGTTCCGGCGGGCGTTCCGCCCAGGTCACGACGTACCTGGCCCAGCAGGGCATCGACGCCGTGAACGTCGACGGCGGCATGCAGGTGTGGGCCGCCGCGGGCCGACCCGTCGTCACGGACGAGGGCCAACCGGGCTTCGTGCTGTAGCTGCGACTGCGGTTGGCGCGGGCAGGGTTCAGCCCAACGGGTGGGCCGCCAGCAGATCCCCCAACGCCTCCTCGTGTGCCGCCGCCGGGCCGAGCGACAGCTCAAGGTGCTTGGCCCAGGCGTGGTACCGGTGCAGGGGATATTCGGTGTCGGCGCCGAACCCTCCGTGCAGATGCTGCGCGGTCTGCACGACCCGTCGTACCCCCTCCGCCGCCCAGATCTTGGCCACGGCCAGGTCCGCGGCGGCGGGCAGCGCGCCCGATACCCCCGAGGCGATCCGCCACGCGGCCTGCCACAGGGTGGCCTCCATCGCGCGCAGGTCGATGTAGCGGTCGGCGGCCTGTACGGCGACGGCCTGGAAGGTCGCGACGGGGAACCCGAACTGCTCGCGCCTGCTGGTGTATTCACTGGTCATGCGGAGCACGGCGGTGCCGAGGCCGAGGGACAGCGCGCAGGTGCCGGCGGTGAGCAGGTCGCGCAGCCACTCCCAGGCGCCGTCCGCGTCGATGACGTCGACCCTCGCGATCGGCACGGATTCCAGGCGCAGTTCGGCGAGCCGCTCGCCCGTGGTGGAGATCTGCTCGGCGAGGACGACGCCTTCGCGGTCCGGGGCGACCAGCGCGAGGACGGTCCGGCCGGCGTCCGTGTGCGCCGGTACGACGACCAGATCCGCGCTGTGCGCCCACGGCACCGCCGTCTGCACCCCGTCCAGCACCCACCGGTCACCGTCCCGCCGTGCCGTCACGGCGAGTTCGGCCGGGTCGTGACCGGTACGGCCGTGCGCGGCGACGGTCAGCACGAGGTCGCCGCGGCCGGCCCGGGTGAGCAGGGCGGACCTCAACTCCTCGCCGCCGTAGGCCTGTACGGTCGCCGCGGCCGCGCTGCTCTCCAGGAGCGGCACCCTGGCCAGCACCTTCGCCGACTCCCGCAGCACCAGGCACAGGGCGATCGCGTCCAGGCCCGCGCCGCCGTACGCCTCGTCGAGCAGCAGGCTCAGCAGGTCGGCCTCGGAGAGCCTGGCCCACAGGGCACGGTCGAAGTCGTCGGCCACGGCGCCCGTGGTGTCGGCCGGACTGGGGACGCCGTCCGGTGCGACATCGGCGAACACCCCCGCCGCCGCCTCGGCCGCCGCCTGCTGCTCCTCGCTGAAGGTGAAGTCCACGGTCCCTGCCCTCCCGCACGCACATCGGCCAACGGCCGGGCGTCCGACCAGATCTGACGGAGCGTCAAGATAGAACAGGTTCTAGAAGAAGGGAACGGGCGCACCTCCGGGGTATGTACGGGCGGTCGAGGGATCGTTCGGCATCCGGCCGCGGGGTCACCGGACGACCGATCGTTCGGTTCGGGGATTCAATGGTGGGATGCGCCGAGGAGAGGTGTCAACGGCTGTGGATAACCTGCGGGCAGTCGCTGTGGACAACCTGTGTGGCCGGTGAGGCAGGGGACTGTGCCCGGGGCGTGCCCCTGAGTACCGTTCCGTGCGACGCCGGGGCGTGGTAGGCGTGGAGCGCCGCCGGGCCCCGCGGCCGGGCGGGCGCGGTGGACGGTGGCCGATGGACGGACGGGAAGCGGAAACGGGGCGGAATGGACGCGAACGACGGAGGCTCGAACGCCCCCGAGGAGGGCCAGCGGACGCCTGCCTCCTCCGAGGGGCCACGCCCGCCTGCCTCCTCCGACGGGCCGCACACGCCTGGCGCCCCTGAGGGTCCGCGCGCGCCCGCTGCCCCTGAGGGTCCGCGCGCGCCCGCTGCCTCCGGGTGGCCGCACGTGCCCCCCCAGCAGCCCCCCCGCCCCGCCGCCGGCCCGCCCGGGGCCGGCGCCCCCCCCCGGCGCGCGGCGGCGGGCCCAGCCCGCGCGGCCCGCGGCGGGCCCCC
>NZ_JBHXME010000043.1:0-63383 GCF_042721125.1 Streptomyces sp. NPDC058469 | reverse complement strand
GGCCCCCGCGGGGGCGGGCAAACTGGGGCGCGGGGGGGTGGCCCGGCTTCGGCCCGGTGGCCACCCCCCCGACACCCCACCCCCCGGGTCACCACCGCCAGTTGACGGTGGTACCCCGGTCGCGACGGGCATCCGGCTGTTACTTCAGCCAGTTGTGGTCACGGACGATGGGCAGCGTGGCCCAGACCTTGCCGAGACCCCAGGTGGCGCCGACGCCCGCCGCCGCGAGGGCGATCAGAACGACGGCATAGATGAGGTGGTAGTCGGCGAACGGGTTCGACGACATGCTCACCGTGCCGTCCGACAGCTGCTTCGCAGGCGGCCACTCAGCGATCCACATCAGCGCCATCAGCGCCGTACCCGCCACCGCAGCCAGCCGCAACGCAACACCGGCAACCAGCGCGACACCGACACCCAGCAGACCCAGCATGAACAGCCAGTTCACCCAACCGGCACCGGCCCAGTCATGGAACGTCGACTCCAGCGGACCCGCCGCCACCGAACTCAGAAAACCCTTCGTCGGCGAACCACCGTCGATCCAGCCCTTACCGGACGCAGTCGCGTAACCGAACCCGAACGTCTTGTCCAGGAACGCCCACAAGAAAACGAACCCGGTCAACAGACGCAGCGACGCGAAAGCATAGACACGCGTCGCAGTGGTCGCCGCCGTTGTGTCGGTGGCGGCCTGTGCCGTTCCGGTCCCCTGGAGGGACGGGAAGTGGAATCGCGACTGGTGTTGGGGGTGGTTCTGGACTGCCATGATGCTCATCCCTTTCGAGGGAACGATGCTTTGGATTCGACGACTCTCGTTGCGCCCTCAATGTCTCGCTGCGGGCGGTGGCAGCGCAGGGGCTGCAGGTCCCCGGTCGAGGGCCCGAACGGCCCTGTCTGCCGGGTCACTTGGCGGTGGGCACCACCGCGACAGGGCAGTGGGAGCGGTGCAGCAGGGTGTCCGCCACCGGACCCAGCCGCGGGCCGAACCGGTGTGTGCGGCCGTGCGCGCCGACGACCACGACGGCACACTCGCGCGTGGCCTCCAGCACGGCGTGCGCCGGGCCGGTGCGGACTGTGCGGCTCTCGACCTGGACACCGGGGTGCCGGTCGCTCAGCCGGGCCAGGGCGAAGCGCGGAACGGAGTTCTCCGCCCTTCCCTGCCGGGCGAGTTGCTCCTGGCCGGGGCTCGCCGCCGGGACCAGCGGGGGCAGTTCGGGGGTGACGTACCGTTGGGTCCAGGAGTGCAGGACGCGCAGTGGGACACCACGCCGCTCGGCCTCCTGGAAGGCGTAGAGCGCTGTGTCCTCGTCGTTGTCGCCATCCAGGCCGAGCAGCACGGGCCGTCCGTCGTCGCACGGGTGATCGCCGCGGACAACGAGCAACGGGCTGTGCACCTGCGCGGCCAGCCGCAGGCTCACCGAGCCGAACAGCAGGCCGGCGACGCCGCCCATGCCCCGGGTCCCCACGACGGTGAGATCCGCGCCCTCGCTCTCGCGCACGAGCGTGCGCACCGGACCGCCGACGGCGTCCCTGGTCACCACCGGCAGCTCGGGGTGACGTGCGCCGACACGCGTGACCGCGGACGCCAGTACCGGTCCGGCCTCGTCGCTGTCGGGCACGGCGTACACGACGACCAGTTCGACGCCTCGGCGCGAGGCTTCGTCCGCGGCCCAGTCCAGTGCCCGGACGGAGATCAGCGAACCGTCCACTCCGACGACCACATGATGGAGAGTCATGTCCCGTTTCCCTTCTGACTGTTGCGTGCTCACGCCGTTCGGCGGGAAGGGCCGCCCATGCGCACAACGGCTCCGCTGGCGATGCTCGTCCTGCGCGGACGGACCGGGTCAGGGGCCACGGGAACCTGCCGACACGACGTATGGCCCCTTCTCGTGGGGCCGTACGGTCCAGGCGTCGTCCTGTCACGGACTCACGTCTGTCAGCGCTGACTGGATGCAGGGAAACGGCCCATATCGAACATCGCCGCACGCTCGGAAGCGTCGAGCCATTGCCACGGCTCTGCCTATTGGCGCGCGTGGCGCGCCGCGGTCGCGCAGTGGCTCTACCGATCCGCCCCGTGGCGCAGCGTCGCCACCATGGCTTTGGAGGGTGCCTGACTCCGGCGGTGGGCAAGTCCTGAAGCCAGCAGGGCGGGTGGGATTCGGTGTCGGTCAGATTTGGCTCCGCCCGCACTGCTCGGTGTTGAGCAGACGGACCGCGATACCGCCGCCGTGATGACCGCCATCGCGGCAAGCCAGGCCCGCACGAGGGCGGCCGTGCAGTTGTCACGTGCCCTGCGGAAAAGGATGTTGCCGTGCCGCGGGCAGTCGGTCATCTGCAAGGTTCGCCAACTCTCCGGACGGTGGCCTTCATGGACCGCAACCTCACGCTTCAGGACCTTCAAGCCGTCGACCCCCGGTCGCTGCACTGCACGCCGGGAGGGACGCTCAACCCGGCCTCGCCGGACGACGCGGTCGCGCACCACCAAAGTCTGGTCTCCAGGCTGGTCCTCGCTCCCGAGGTCGGCGACCTGACCCGACAGCAGTTCGATCGGATGCGCACGGTATTCGTCCACGGCGTACTGAATTACGAACTCTTCACGATGGTGAGCGACGATGCCCGGCTGGCCTTCGAACAGGCGCTGCGCGACCGCTTCATGGCCTTCCACAAAGGCACTGTCGCCGTCCAGGACAGGGAGAGGCACGAGTACCGGATCTCCGCGACCGGCTATGGCGACTTCTTCCGCCAGATGCGAGACCTGAAGCTCACTGGGCCCAGGATCCAGATGGCCGGCCGCTGGACCGGCTTCAACGGGATGCTCGACGGGCTGATTTCCTGGGCACGCCGCGAGGGTCTGCTACGCGGCGGGCGCAGTCGGCGCGTGGAGACCTTTCTCCAGAAGATGCGCAACGAGGTAGCGCACGGGTCCTTCCACCTGGTGGGCCCGGGCGAAGCGCTCATGGCGCTGTCGACGCTGGCAGAGATCATCAATCAGCTCTGGGGGTGCCCGACCCCGGGCGGGCGCCTCTACCCGCAGCCGATCACCCGCGAGGTCATGTTCGTCAGCTGGACCAGCGCGGGAGACGAGTGCGTGGCCGGCCTGGCCGAGAACCTGGCCATCAGCGCCGCAGCAAAGGATGTGGGCTGGACGTACGTGCTGGTACGGGCCGTGCACTGGTCATAGGGATACGACGATCCCAACCTGCTGGAGTTCGACTCGCTCCATGCGACGACGGTCTACCCCACGGCCCCCTTGTGGGGGCCGGGCACCAGTGGTGAAGCCCAGGTGTGGCTGCGCGAGAACGACCCGCAGCCCGACGCCTGTGACTACTGGACCAGATCTTCCTCGTGCGCGTCCACGACAGTCATGTCCTCCTGCCGACGGAACCAGGCGTGGCCGCAGGGTTCAGCGAGCCGGATCGCCTCGGCAACTGGTACGCGATCCGCGCGGACGGGGGCCTGGAGGCCTTCAACCATGTCCGCTCTCTTGAGTCCGGCCTGGCAGGTCACGCACGGTCGGGTGAATGCCAGCAGTGCCCGGTGACCACACTGGCCCGAGGCGATCTCGACACGGCCCTGCAAGTCGCTGCGAAGTCCGGGGCGGACACTACGCCCCGCACCCCACCGGACGTCCGCACGCCCCCACTCCGGTACCCGCGCACCATCCCCCTGCCACCGCAGCCGTGACTGCGTGAGCCCGGAAGGCGGGAAGTGCTGATGCCACTGCTCCACCGCCAGCCAAAGCGCTCGCGGCTATCTGGGGGTCGGCAGCGGTCTTCTTCGCACCGGAACCACCTGCGCACCGGCCCTCAGCCGGAGGGCCCCGTAGGAACAGGCCCCGGTCATCAGGTCGCGCCGGTGAGATCCACCCCGTACATCGAGCGCCCGCCGACGAGTTCACGTCCCGTCACCAGTTCGGGCTCGACGCGGACGAAGACCTCCTGGGGCGAGGGCACCCAGGAGGACGGGCCGGTTCGGGTCAGGCGTGTGTGCTCGGCCGGGTCGGTCACCACGGTGGCCGACCCGGTGACGACGACGCTCCAGCCGGAGTGCGCGACGGCGTCGATCTCGTCCGCCTCGAAGGCGACCACCGCGCCGTCGATCGCGCGCACCAGTTCGGAGGCCGCGGAGGTGCACAGCAGCACCGCCCCGTCGTGGTCCAGAGAGAAGTTCACGGGCAGTACGGCGGGCAGGGCCTGGCGGGTGTGCACGATGCGGCCGACGAGCGCCTGACCCAGCCGACGCAGGCACTCGTGTCGTTCCAGTTCGCGGAATCCGTCGTTGGAATACATCAGCCAGTCCGTCTCTCGCCCAGAGCGCGGGTCTGCGGGCCTGTGGGTGTCACTCCATGTTTCGCCCGGCAGGGTCGGCGGGTGAAGAGCCATCAGTCCCGCTCGCTTCGGAGAATGTCCCCTGTCGCGTGGCGATCCGACGCCCGGTGAGGCTCAGTGCGTCGATACGGACCCACTCCTCGCGTGGGCCGCCGGCCCACGGCGTGCTGAACGCGTGTTCCGTCAGACGCCGCACGTCGTCCGCGTCGGTCACGGTCCGCGCCCGACCGAGCGCCAGCACGCTCCACCCTTCGCCGAACGCGTCGTCGATACGGTCGATCTCGAAGGTCACCTGGCAGCCCGCCGCCCGGGACGGCGTCGTACCTGGAGCGGTCCTGTAGACGATCGCACCGTCGATCACGCCGTAGTTGACGGGTACGACGACGGGCCCCGAGGCGGTCGGCACCGCGATCCTGCCCACTCCATGCGTCGACAGCAGCGCGCGGCACTCCTGGACGGTCAGCTCGGTGAACTCGGGGTCGGAACCTGCCCGGCCCGGTCCGGGCGTCTGGTCGCCGGCGCCTCCGGCGAGGTCCGTCACGGTCGTGTGCAGGACCTCGGCGAGCCTGAGGAGAACGCTCCGGCCCGGAGCGGCACCGGGAAACTCCTCCAGGTACTGGAGGTAGCTGGCCGCCATGCCCGCCCGGTCGGCCGTCTCCTCCCGGGAGAGGTCCAGCGCCGTGCGCCGTACGGCGATCCGGCGTCCGAGATCCCCCAAGGGTGAGCCTTCTGTCACGCTCATCGGGAACGGGTCAGGCATAGCTCGTCACGTCCTTTCGTCCTGCCGCCTGGACAGCGACTTCCTCGTGCCGGGTCCCGCCGAGCACCACCTTGAGGGCGCCGGTGTCGGCCGCCTTGGCGAAGACGTCGTACGCCTCCTCCATGTGCTCCAGCGGAAAGGTGTGGGTGACCAGCGCGCTGGTGGGCAGCCGGCCGGCCGCCGCCATGCGCAGCAGGGTGGGAGTGGAGTGGGTGTCGACCAGGCCGGTGGTGATGGTCACGTTCTTGATCCACAGGTCTTCGAGGTGCAGGGTCGCGGGCTTGCCGTGCACGCCGACGTTGGCGATGTGGCCGCCGGGGCGCACCATGCGGGTGCACAGTTCGAAGGTCTCCGGTACGCCGACCGCCTCGATGACGACGTCGGCACCCCTCCCGTCGGTGAGGTCGGCGATCAACTGCTCGGGGGTTTCGGTGGCGTCCACGACGGCGTCGGCGCCGAACCTCTTCGCCGCGTCCAGTCGGGAGGCGGCCAGGTCCACGGCGACGACCCGCTCGGGCGAGAACAGCCGGGCGGTGGCGATGGCCGCGAGTCCGACCGGACCGGCTCCGACGACGGCGACGGTGTCTCCGGGGCGCACCTGTCCGTTGAGCACGCCCACCTCGTACCCGGTGGGGAAGATGTCGGCCAGCAGGACTGCGTCCTTGGCGTCCAGTGTGCCGGGCAGTGGGTGGACGGAGAGGTCGGCCTGCGGGACGCGGACGTACTCGGCCTGGGTGCCGTCGATGAGGTGGCCGAGGATCCAGCCTCCGCCTCCGCGGCACTGGCCGTACATGGCCTTGCGGCAGTAGGCACAGCGCCCGCAGGCGGTGATGCACGAGACCAGGACCCGGTCCCCGGGCCGTACGGTACGTACGTCAGAACCGGCTTCCACGACCTCGCCGACCGCCTCGTGGCCGAGGAGGGTGCCAGGGCGCACCTCGGGCACGTCGCCCTTGAGGATGTGCAGATCCGTTCCGCAGATGGTGACGGCGTCGACGCGCACGATCACGTCAGTGGCGTCCTTGATGCCGGGATCCGGGACGTTGTCCCAGGAGGACTGTCCCGGGCCGTGAAAGACGAAGCCCTTCATGACGTTCCTTCCGCACTCGGTCAGCTGCCCCCGCGTGTCCAGCGTGTCCGGGTCCGTCGGTCCTCGCTTGGGCCGGTCGGCCCTCATCGACCGGCCGGACGGGGTCGTTGCGACCGGGTGGCTGCGAGCTGGACCGAACGGCCCAGGTCGAACAGTTGGACGGGTCCGATCGGCCCTTCCCTGCGGGACCGCCTGGCCGGTTGGCTCGCACCATGACCGAGATCCACACCACCGCCACCCTGCACTCCTCGGAACGTGTGATCGCCGGGACGACCGTCGTCACGCTGCGCGGCGAGATCGACCTCCTCACGGCACAGCCGCTGTCGGCACGTCTGGACACGCTGACCGCCGACCCACGCCCCGATCTCGTACTGGACCTGCGCTCCCTGTCGTTCATCGACTGTGCCGGGCTGAGTGTGCTGTGCCGGGCGCAGAACCGGATCGTGGCCCGGGGCGGACGGCTCCGGCTCGTCACGAGCAACACGGGCTTCCTGCGGATCCTGCGCCACGCCGTTCTCGGCGGCGTCTTCGAGATCCATACGCGGCTGTCGCACGCCCTGGCCTCCACGCCCGAGCCCGACGACGTCTGCGCCACAGCTGGCTGAACGGCCCATCAGGGCCCGGGACGCGGTGCCGACGTGGCACCCTGCAAAGCCTGTTCGGCCGCCCATGCCACGCCGCGTTCCCGACTGACACCTTCGTGGTGGTGACCACGACGAGGAGATGCGGATCTCTGAGCAACGGCAGGCATGTGAAGAAGCGGCTGTGGCGGCTGCGGAGCAACCCGTTGCTCCGACACGACGACATCGTCGAAGCCTGGATCGTCCTCGTCGTGTGGGCGGTCGTCGCAGTGGGTCGCGCACTCGCTGGCCTGGTGACGTCGCACGCCTCCGACGAGGTGTTCGCGACGCAGCGCGCCGAGCGACACTCGGTTCGGGCTGTCCTCCTCACGGACACCCCGTCCCCCACCTCGACGGTCGGCGGGGCCGGCAACCAAATCCAGGCGGAGATCCGCTTGACGACCGCTGACGGCACCCGTCGTACGGGCAGCACATTGAAGATCCACCATCTTGGAGTTGCTGGTCACAGAGCTGGTGTGAGTCGTTGATCGTGTGCTCGTGCTGGTCACGGGCAGTTGTCGAGGCTCAAGATCGTCCGACATGTCGGTGAGTACGGATGCGCTCACGGCCAACCATCGTCGTCATCTAACCGGCCAAACCGGCCTGCTCCGTAGTCGAGGCGCTGCGCCTCCTTGACCAACGACGCCAGCGGGTCGCACCCAGCGTGCCATCGACACCGGGCACGACGGCGCCTCCACGTGCGGAGACGGGTGAGCCACCTTCGGACCGTGGACTTCGTCAACGGGCTTGCCTCTCCAGGAAGTCGGTGCGCGTCGGCGCCCGGCAGTCGGCTGCGCCAGCAAAGCGCCATGGCGCGCCACCCCTTCCGCCACGTAGAAATATGCACCACCATGAGAGCCGCGAATCCGGTCACACCACCGGAAATTCGCACAATCTTGCGCTCTGTCAAAGGTCCCGCTCCCCCCGCACGCCGCCCCCCACAGAGGAGAGCCGTTGAGAAAACACGCCCAGCAAGCAGTGGAATGGCTCGCCGCCGCCGCGATCGACCCCCGCGCCTGCAAGCGGGAATGGCACTCGGATACCGGCACCGCAGTACTGGCTGCCGGCCGGTTCTGGGACGTGCTGAGCGTGCCGGAGGAGCTGGGCCTGTTCGCCCTCGACGTGCTGCTGCGCTCCCCGCGCCACGAACCCGGTCCCACCCTCGCCGACTTCGCCTCCCACCGGCTGGGGTTCTTCCTGCCGCCGGATCCGCGCACTCGCTGGGTCGGCGATGGTGTTCGCTACGCGAGCCATGGCGCTTGGATCGCCGTCCCGTCGCCTCAGCGGGCCACCGGCGTTCTGCGCTGGCTGGTGCCGCCGGACGGCAGCGGCACCCTCCATACCCCCGCCGCCGTGGAAGTAGCACTCCAACAAGCCGCCGGGATACTCGCCACCCTGCTCAACCCGGCCTCACCCCACGGCCCCGGCGCGCAAACATCAGCCACCGAGGCCCGAGCCCGTACGCATCACCTGCGCCGGCCGGGCTGACGGCCTGCGCCGCTGAGGACTGCTCAGCCTGCGCCGGCCGGCGCGATGGTCACGCGCTCCCAGCACGCAGTGCCGATTCCGGACTCCATGCCGTCAGGCGTCCCGGTCGTGGGCGGGGCGGCCAAGGTGGCCCACTGGGCGTCGTGCCAGCCAGGCACTATGCGCCCCCTCACCCACCACTCGGCCACCAGGGCGGCGTAGATCGGCGGGTTCATCTCGTGCGCGTCGGCGAGCTCGGCATCCGGCCGGTGGTGCAGGAGGCGCCCTGTCGCGGTAGATGTGCGGTCCATGCCGTCGCAACGTATCCAGTACGCCGGTGGTACGCCAGCGCTTACGGATGCAACCGCATGGGGTGAGTATGCCTCCCCCGATCGGGGCCATGTACTTGTCGGATAACCGCGGTGGTGGGTCATGACGGGCCACCACCGCCGAACCAGGACCGGGCGTTGGGCATAGAACACTGACCAACCCGGGAACGCGGGGACGCGATCGTCGCCCGATCTGGCCGGGGGTGACTCAGCCCATCCAGGCAACCGATAGGGCAGCAGCGGCGATCGTGGTCGCGGCGTCATCGGTGACCTCGGATTCGTCGGCCTGGACGACGATGTGAACGACTCGGTGGTCATCACCGGCTACAAGGCCGCCCGCACCAAACCCCTCACGTCAGCGAAGAAGCAGGCCAACAAGCTGATCGCGTCCGTCCGCGCGGACTGCGAACATGCCTTCGCCCACCTGAAGAACTGGCGCATCCTCGCCAAGCTGCGGTTGTCGCCCCGTTACGCGGCCACGCTGCTGCGGGCACTGCTCGTGCTGACCCGCACCAAAGTCACCCCCTGACAGACGATCTTGAGAGAAGGCAATCGCCCACGACCAGCACGAGCACAAGATCACTGACTCACACCAGCCCCAACGACCTGCAGGTTCGAAGTTGGTGGATCTTCATTGGTGGAGACGGGGCAGCAAGCCGGATCCGAGATCACGGTCTGGCTGGACGCCGCAGGGGCAATCTCACCACCGAACCGCCGAGCCCGACCGAAGCGACTCTCGAATCCGCCTTCCTGGGCTTGACCGCCTCGCTCGCCTTCGCCGGTATGGCGTTCGGCACCGGGGCCGTCGCACGTTATCGGCTGGAACGGCGCCGTATCGACTCCTGGGCACGGAGTGGAACCCGGTTGGGTCGACGACGCTGTCGTTACGCCACTCGCGGGCGCTGGCTGCATGAATTATGGTCTCTCGCTGAGCATTGCTCCGCTCGCCTCGTAGCGCTTTCCGATCTGGAGGCCTCCACGGCCGAGCGTCGACATCTCCCGGGCACAAACACGCCGGAGCCACTCTTCCGGGCGGTTGCACGGGAGAGTGAACCTACCCGCAGTCAATATTACTGCGCAAATTCAGCTCAGCCGTATCCCGAGTGGTGCATGGATCGCACTCTTTTCTTCGACTGCCAAGCACCGAATTCCGTAGTGTGCCCGCGTGATCGTGCCGGGTGCATCGCCTGCGACACGTCTAGCGTGATCACGCCTTCAACGGTCAGATAACTGCAGGCAGTGGCCAGATTCTGGTCGCGGACCCCAAGATCATGAAGCTCTCCCCCCTGGGTTATGCGCGCGAGGGCGGCCGCCTTCCGAGGCGCGCGTGCGTGATCTTCTTGCGATGGCCTTCTGTTCCGCCGGCCGTGCCATGTCGTCACACCTGGCGAGAAATTATGGTTTTGCAACCACCCGGCCCATTAAGCATTTCTACGCATTACGCGGTACCCCTCGCAGAAATCATCGATTGGCACACTCCTCAGTAATATGCCAGCGCCAGGTACAGGCGATTCTGTGCGACCGGGAACCGCCAAAACCACCCGCTCAAAGGAGTTGGCCCCTCGATGACGCTGAATATCCCTGAAGCGCCGCTACGGCGCACCATGTCGGTCTGGTTCGCGGCGCTGACAGCCGTGGTGATCGCCGCTGTGGTACTCGCGATGACGCCGACACGTGCAAGTGCCGTTGCCACACCCGTACCTCTCGGTACGGCGACCAGCTTCGCCGTACTGGCCGGTTCACAAGTCACCAACACCGGGCCCTCGTCGATCACCGGTGATCTCGGTGTGTCGCCGGGAACGGCCATCACCGGATTCCCGCCCGGCACCGTGATCGGAGCCCAGCACTCTGCGGACGCGGTGGCCCTCCAGGCCAAGAGCGACCTGGTCACGGGATACAACAATGCCGCCGGTCAGGCGCCGGACGTCACCTACCCCACTGCTCCCGACCCCGTGGAGCTCGGTGGCAGGACGCTGGATCCGGGCGTCTACAAAGCACCCATCTCCGCAGGCATCACCGGCACGCTCACGCTCGACGCGCACGGTGACCCCAATGCCGTATGGGTCTTCCAGATCGGTTCGACCCTGACGACGGCATCCGGCAGCAACGTGTCGCTCGTCAACGGCGCCTCGCCGTGCAACGTGTACTGGCAGATCGGCAGTTCGGCCACCCTCGGCACCAACTCCACGTTCGTGGGCACCATCATGGCCCAGGAGTCGATCACCGTCACGACGGGAACGACCATCGCCGGCCGGGCGCTGGCCCGTACCGGCGCCGTGACACTGGACAACAACACGATCAACCGCGGTACGTGTGCCGCCGGCGGAACCACCGGTGGTCTGATCACGGGTGGCGTTGTCGCCGGTGCCACGTCGGGCGGCGCCACAGCGGGCACGACGGGAAGCACCACGGTCGGCGTCATCGGCGGCGTGCCGACGGGTGGCGGAACCGGCGGTCTTCTCGGCGGTGTCCTGACGTCGGGTGGAACCACCGGCGCGGTGGGCGGTCTCATCGCGGGCGCCACCACAAGCGGTACCACGGGGGCCACCACAAGCGGCACCACGGCCGGTACGAACGGTGGTGCGACGGGCGGCTCGACCGGTGGAAACGGCCATCACGATCACGGCCACAAGCCCGGCGGCCATGACCATGGCGGGAAGCCCAACGGCCACGACCACGGCGGAAAGCCCGAAGAGCACGGCGGTTACGGCGGGCATGAAGGCAAGCCCGACAAGCCCGAGGGCTATGGCAGCGATCACGAAGGTCACCACAAGAAATCTGCCTAGCTCCAGCTCCCCTTGAGCGAGCAGGACGAGCGGCGCGCGACGGATCGTTGTCGATCCCGCCCCGCGCCGTTGGCGAAATCTCAGGAGAGACAGTGAGAGAAGCCAAGATGGAAAGGCCGGGTGGGGCCGTGCCGGACGGCATCGAAACGGTGGACGTCGACGAACCGGACCGGATCGGCGCCGAGCCGACAGGGCAGGCGGGGCAGACAGACCGGGGCGGGACAACCCTTCCCCGCCAAGGGCCTTCGGGGCCTCCGCCCATCCTGCTGAAGGTGGGGACGAACGCCGCCGTGGCCTTGTGTCTGGCGACGGCCCTGGTCCACGTTCTCCTCGTGTTTCTGCACGTGGCGCCCCCGAATCCCCTCTCCCGGCAGTACAGCCGGCAGGTCAACGCATGGGTCTTCCCCCTGTTCGAGCAGAACTGGCGCCTCTTCGCACCGGATCCGGAGTCGGTCAACCGGCAGATCTCGGCAAGGACCATGCACACCGCCCCGGACGGCAGGGTGCACGTGAGCAGCTGGGTCGATCTGAGCGGCGTCGACAACTCGGCGGTGAGGCATGACGTCTTCCCGAGCCACACCGCGCAGAACATGCTGCGGCGGGCCTGGAGTTCGTACCTCGAAACCCATGGTGGCGACGACCGGCCCCGCTCGGAGCGGGCGCTGATGATGCAGAAGTACCTGACCGACATCGCGGCGGACCGCATCACCGACCACCGAGGCGGCACTTTCGAGTCCGTCCAGCTGCGGGTGATCACTGTGCCCATCGCCGCGCCGGCCGACGGGCCCGGCCCCGGTTCGACCGCTGCCGCGCCGAAGTCTGTCGAAACGCGGTATCTGCCCTGGTGGAAGGTGGCCTCCCATGGAAACTGAGCAGGCACTCGCTCCGCACCGACGTACCCCACGTATCCCCGACGGGTCGGACGCCGGCCCGCCGCGCCGCGGACCGGAGCGGATCGGTGCGTTTCTCACCGTCCTGACCGAGCAGCCGATTTCCCTCTACGCCGCGGCCGTTCTGCGCATCGGCTACGGATTCCTCTACCTCGTCTTCCTGCTGCGTGAGTTTTCGTACCGCGACGAGATCTGGGGGCCCGGGTCACCGTGGACGCCCGAGCTGGCAAGGCAACTGTTTGACCAGACAGGGTGGTTGAGCATCCTCACCCTTTCCGACAGCCGGCCGTACTTCGAGACCTGCTACGCGCTGGCCCTCGTCACGTCCGCGCTGTTCTTGCTGGGCTGGCGGACCCGGGTGGTGTCCGTGCTGTTCGCGGTCGTGGTGGCGTCGTTCCACGCCAGGGCGATCTTCATGACCGACGGAGGAGACAACCTCATCCTCCTGATGGCCCTCTACCTCGTCCTCACCGCATGCGGCCGACGCTGGTCCCTGGACGCGCGCAGAACCCGTCGCCGAGCCTCCGCGAGGAAGGGGGAAAGCGGCTCGACAGACTCAGGAGCAGGCGAGTTCCGGCATCAACTGGCCATGTCCCGCCGGACCTTGACGGCAGTACTCCACAACTGCGGCATGTTCGTCATCGCGGCCCAGGTCTGTTTCCTCTACGGATCCGCGGGCCTCTACAAGGTGCAGGGCGGCTCCTGGGGCAACGGCACCGCCCTCCACTACGTCCTGAACCTCGACCTGTTCCGGCCCTGGCCCGAACTCTCCCTCCTGGCGGACGAGCACGACGTGCTGATCGCCATCGCCTGCTACCTGACCGTGCTGGTACAGGTCGCCTTCCCGTTCGTCCTGTTCGGACGGCTCAAATACCCGGTCCTGACCATGCTGTTGGGCATGCACCTGGGCATCGCCGTCCTCATGGGCCTGCCGCTCTTCTCCGGCGCGATGATCATCGCGGACGCCGCGTTCCTACCGGACCGCTTCTACCGGTCGCTGGGCCAGCTCTTGCGGCCCGTTGGCCGATGGGCGCATGTCGGGGAGGCGGGGGCTTCGGCCGGTGGAGGGGAGGCACTCGTACCGCCGCAGCCGACACCGTCGAGCCAGTGAGGGGCCCGTTCTGTGAGCGCGTCGGTCAGGCGGATGGTGACTTCGTCGAGGGCGCCGGAGCTGGGCAGGGGCCGCCGGGGTCAATGGTGCCTCGGCGGGGCTTCAGCCGGCTCGGCCGGCGGTGCGGCAGGACGTGCGCCTCTCACCGGCGAGGCCCAGCACGGAGGCGAGCAGGACCAAGGGAGCAGTAGCTGGAACGATCAGCGCGTACTTGTGGAAGGAACCGCATACGACACAGTCCCGCTCGCCCACGATCTGGGTGAGCGGAACTGCGTGCCTCGTTGTCAGTTTTCGTCGGCCGCCTCCAATGCGCGTTCGATCTGTTGGTTCGCGCGCTGCTGGTTGCGGTGGATGGCCTTGGCGTAGAAGCGGAACAGGACCGCGATGCTGTGGCCTGCCCGGCGTGCGAATTCGGCCGGGGAGTCGCCGGGCTCAAGCCACAGCGAGACGCCCATATGCCGGAGGGAGTACGGCACGTCAGCCAGTGGGGAGGCTGCCTCAGATTCCGACAGCGCTGCGAGGCGGGCTGCCTTCCGCACCTCCCCGCACTCCTTGGACAGGAGGTGACCCCCTGGGCCGCACGAAACAGCCGGCCGTCCTCGGCCGTACCGAACTCCTGGATGTGCTTGCGGACCAGGCGCACGAGAACCGGCGGAATCGGTACCGGCCGCGGCGCCTTGCGGGCCCGCTTCTTCAGGCCGCACGTATCGAACTACTCGCCCGTGTGGGTCCATCCGGAGCCGACTCCGGACATGCTCGTGGAGAAACAGGACTTCACCCCAGCCCTCTTCGGTAAGGGTGAAGTCGTTCTCGCGGAGACTGGCTGTCTCACCAGGGCGGTTGGCCGCGTAGTAGAGGCAGCCGAAGAACGCCATCAAGTGCCGCCCGCGCTCGCCCTGTTCACCGACAGCATCGATAAACGCCCTTGCCAGCTTGGAGCCGGGGACGAACCGGAAGTCGATCTCGTCGTCGGTCTCAGGCGCGGTCCAGTCGACCTTGTCGAGGGGCAGGGTCGTCAGCAACTCCCGCTCCACCGCGTACCGGAGACAGTTGCTGAAGACCGTCCGCTTGCGGTTCACCGTGTTCTCGGCAGCGGCCGTACCGTCCTGCTTCAGCATCAGCGCGTCGAGCGCCGTCCGCACCACCGTGACTCAGCCGGGCTGAACGCACTGCTCGGAGTCTGGCGGCAAGCGAACGAGAGCAGGGCCGTGCTGGTACTGGCGCGCGTGCCCGAGCCGTTGCGGCGGATCCTTGAGATGACCGGGGCGGATCAGTTCCTGCGGGTGTATGACACTGTCACCGAGGCGGAAGCCGTCTTCGGCGGCTGAGCCTCACTGTCGACAGCGAGTCCAACGAGGTCGCCGATGCGGAGGCCGTCTTCCGCCGGGTGACGGAACGGCTGGTCGAGGTTGAGGGTGTACTGGTTGCGCCGTCCGGCCCGTTGGCGGTGCAGATAGCCCGCCTGTTCGAGGTCGGAGACGATGGCCTGGACCGCTCGTTCGGTGATCTGGCAGGCATCGGCGAGGGTTCGCAGCCGGGCGGTCGGGTCCCGGACGATGGCCAGCAGCACCCTGGCGTGACTGGTCAGAAATGTCCACCGCCGCTCTGGGTGATTCATCGCTCAACAGCCCCCTCCGCTTCGGTTCGGCGAACACGCGTTGAGGAATACCAGAAATCCTCTTCCCTCATGGTGGCAGGGACTGCCGGTGCGAATCCACGAGTGCCGGATGCGTGTCCTTGAGTGCGACGAGAGACTGAGGGGTGACGGCAACGACGGCACACACAGACCCAAGGTCACGATCGCCAGCGATCAGTCCGAAGGCAGGCGGAGCCGCCGCCCAGCACCTTCGCCGTCAAGGTCGGCCTGCTCCCCGTACAGGTGTTGATGCCGCGCCGATACGCAGCCAGCCCCGCCGGACTGCGCGCCGTCACGGCCGTCGTCACCTTCAACAGCGGCCTACAGCCGGGCATCGTGCACACGCTTGTGCAGCGGACCGTTCAGTTCCTGTCCCTCCTGGTCTGGCAGGCCCTCCCTCTGCAGGTCGGCAACTGCCGTGTGGTCAGGACCGGCAACAGAGCTGACGGATGTGGCTTCAGGACGGCGTCGGTGCCGGCGGCGTAGTTCGTCAGCGCCCCAGACGATGAAGGGGAACGGTGCGACCAGGGCCCATTGGCCCGCGGACAACGCTTCCGTGCCCAGCACGGTGTGGGCCATGGGGATGTACACCCCGGCCACGGCGAAGGCCATGGCGAAGCCGAGGGCGGCCAGGAGGGGTTTGTTGGTGAACAGGCCGACACTGCGCAGTGAGGCGTGTTCGGTACGCACAGCCATGGCCGTGCCGAGCTGGCAGGCGACGATCCCGACCCAGGTGATGGTGGTGGCCTGCCGGTAGGCGTGGTGGAGGGGACTGCCCGCGCCGACATCGTCGCCCGGGTGCCAGCCGGCGCGCAGCAGGACGATGAGGAAGGCCGCCATGACCAGCGCGGCGGAGATCAGTCCGAGGAAGCCCCAGGCGCGGGCCAGCATGGCACGGGTGATGACGTTCTGGGAGCGGGGACGCGGGGGACGTTGCATGGCGCCGGGTTCGGCGGGTTCCCGGCTCAGTGCGAGCGCAGGCAGGGTGTCGGTCCCCAGGTCGATCGCGAGGATCTGCATGACGGTCAGCGGGAGCGGGATCGCCCCGCCGGAGAGGGCGAAGACCAGGAAGGGAACGACTTCGGGGACGGCGTGGGCGAAGATGTAGAGGATGAACTTGCGGACGTTGTCGTAGATACGGCGGCCGGCCTCGATGGCCGAGACGATGGTGCTGAAGTCGTCGTCGGTGAGCACCATCGTGGAGGCTTCCCGGGCGACATCGGTGCCGGAGCGGCCCATCGCGATCCCGATGTCGGCCCTGCGCAGCGCGGGTGCGTCGTTGACACCGTCGCCGGTCATGGCGACGACCTGGCCCTCGGCGCGCAGCGCGTCGGCGATGCGGAGCTTGGCTTCGGGTGTGCTGCGGGCGAAGACCACTTCGCCTTCCGAGGCCAGGAGTTGGTCCAGCTCCGGTTCCGAGAGCTGGTCGAGTTCGGTGCCGGTGATGACGTGCGGCTTGTCGTCGCCGATGCCGACCTTGCGGGCAATCGCCGCGGCGGTCACTCCGTAGTCACCGGTGACGACGTGCACGCGGATACCGGCCTGATGGGCACGGGTGATCGCGGCCGCCACCTGGGGTCGGGGAGGGTCGGTCATGGCGACCAGGCCGAGCAGGCACAGGTCGAGTTCGGCCTCCTCGCGCTGGGCGGGGACCGGTGCTCCGGCGGGCAGTTGGCGGACAGCGACGGCCAGGACGCGCAGCCCGGCCTCCGCGTAGGCGTTCATGGCCGAGGTCACGGCGGCACGGTCGTCGGCCGTCAACGGGCGTACGCCGCCCGGATGTTGGAGGTAGGAGCACCTGGGGAGCACCTCTTCGGGTGCGCCCTTGGTGTGCACCGTAAGGACGGCACCGCCTTCCCCGTCGTGCTGCTCGACCACGGTGGTCATGAGCTTGATCCGTGAGTCGAAGGGGAACAGGATCCGGCGCTGCAGGGCGCGCTGATCAGGGGTGACCGGACGGCCGAGGGCTGCGGCCAGCTCCAGCAGGGCGAGTTCCGTGGGGTCCCCCTTCGCCTCGGCCGTAGCGCTCCCGGGCAGTTCGGCGTTGGTGCACGCCGCGGCAGATCGCACCACGAGGTCGGTCTGCGGCGTCGGCACCTGTGGGTCCGCGGAACCCTCGGATGTCCAGAGGGAGGTGACGCGCATGTGGTTCTCGGTGAGGGTGCCGGTCTTGTCGGTGCAGATCACCGTCGTCGAGCCGAGTGTCTCCACCGCGCTGAGGCGTTTGACGACGGCGCCGCGCCCGGCCAACTCCCGGACGCCCACGGCCAGTGCCAGGGTGATGGTGGGCAGCAGCCCCTCGGGCACGTTGGCCACCAGCAGGCCGATCGCGAAGCTGATCGCCGCGCTCCAGCCCAGTCCGGCCAGCAGGCCCAGAGGCAGGAAGCCGACCCCCACTCCGACGGCGACCGCGGCGATCAGCCAGGCGACCCGTTTGACCTGGTGTTCCAGCGGGCTGTCCTCCCGTGACACGCGCGCGGTGAGGGCGGCAATACGGCCCAGTTCGGTGTGCATCCCCGTCGCGGTGACCACCGCGAGAGCCTCTCCGCCCGTGCACACCGTCCCGCTGAACAGGACGTCGCGCGCCTGAAGGAGTGGAACGTCGGTGTCCATGGTCTCGGCGGAGCGGGCGACCGGCTCGGACTCCCCGGTAAGCGTGGAGATGTCGACCTGCACCGCACCGCTGAGCAGCCGGGCATCGGCGCAGATGCTGTCGCCCTCGGCCACTACCATCACATCCCCCGGGACCAGAGCGACGGCCTTCTCTTGTCGCGAGCGACCGTCACGCACTACCCGGGCGTGAGAAGGGAGGAAGGCCGCGAGTGCCTCTACGGCCCGCTCCGCCTGTACCTCCTGGAAGAACGCGAACGCCGCGTTGAGCACGATCACGGCCGTGATCGCCACCGCCAGGGTCGGACTCCCGCTGACCCATGCCAGTACCGCGGCCACCGCGAGGACCAGTGCCAACGGATGGGTGAACTGCCGCGCGAGCTCGGCGGGCCAACGGGTCCCGCCACGGCGAACCAGTTCGTTCGGCCCGTAGACCTGCAGCCTCCGCGCCGCCTCCCGCTCCGACAGTCCCCCGGCCGAACTGCGCAGATGTTGCAGCAGCAGAGTCAGCGGCTCCAACGGATCGGCAAGCCGTGACCCGGCCCCGTCACGTTCCGCCACGGGATCACGTACGACATGCTCATGGACCACTGCGCCCACCGCCTCCGGAAATTGGCAGCACGCCACGCTCCGGCCCTCGAAGACGTTCCTCCTCGGCCCGGTCGGCGCATGCTGCTGGTGTGCCGCGGCTCATGGCATCTGCCGTACGGGCCGCGCTCTCGGTCTCATTGACACGCGGGACCCACCACGCCAGAAAGGGGCCACTCGGTCATAGGAAGAGCCGGCTGGTCCCGTCGTGGTCACCGAGACCGGCCGCCTTGGTCGCCGACAGCATCGCCGACCGTGTGATCGCCAGGCTCCGTGCGGCCTGCGCCCAAAGCGCCCGGGACGCCCATGCCACCGCTTTGGGCATCACGCCGAGTCGACCCTGGAGGGGAGAGTCCCTCTCCGCCGGCATCGGCTGAACTTCCTCGGGAATCCCCGTGGCATGTCGGGACCGTTCGGCCCAAGCGGCAGACGTACGCGGCGAGCAATGCTGGACACACGGCGGCCCGCGGTCCGCACCGCGTCCCACGCCCCGCTCACGTGGCAGCGTGGCTCACGCGCCGCCGACCCATCACCGGGACCTCGCGACAACGACGTGGTCCTCATCCGAGGAGCAGCACATGGAAGTTCTGGTCTTCCTTCTGATCGTCGTCGCCGTTCTTGCCGTCCTGGCACTCGCGATGGCCGTGAAAATCGTCAAGCAGTACGAGCAAGGAGTGCTGTTCCGCTTCGGTCGCCTGGTCGGAACCCGGTCTCCAGGACTGCGGATCATCATCCCGTTCGTCGACGTCCTGCACCGGGTGTCCCTGCGGATCGTCACCATGCCGATCCAGTCCCAGGGCATCATCACCCGGGACAACGTGAGCGTGGACGTGTCGGCGGTCGCCTACTTCCGGGTGGCCGACGCGGTGAAGTCGGTCATCGCCGTCGAGAACGTCCATGCGGCGATCAACCAGATCGCCCAGACCACACTGCGGAAAGTCGTCGGACAGCACACGCTCGACGAGACGCTCTCCGAGACCGACCGCATCAACCTCGACATCCGCGAGATCCTCGACGTCACCACCGCGGACTGGGGCGTTCAGGTCACGCTGGTCGAACTGAAGGACATTCAGCTGCCCGACACCATGAAGCGCGCCATGGCCCGCCAGGCCGAGGCCGAGCGGGAGAAGCGAGCGAAGATCATCAACGCGGAGGGTGAGTCCCTGGCCGCCGCCGCGCTCGGCGACGCCTCCGACACGATGATGGCCCACCCCCTGGCCCTCCAACTCCGCAACCTGCAGAGCCTGGTGGAGATCGGCGTCGACAAGAACACCACCGTCGTCTTCCCCGCCCCCCTCATGAGCACCATCGGCGAACTCGGCTCCTTCCTCGCCCGGGAAACGGCCGCGGCCACCTCACCGGCACTGCCCGCCGACCTCACCAAGACGATCCCGGCCCCCACGTCGAACGGCGTGCCAGAGACCGTGTGACCGCCGTACACCGAGGTTGCCCATGCGGGTGGAAACCGAGCGCAAGATATCCAACTCGACATCGAGCCCCGAGCGGAGCCGCCTTCTCAGCGCGCCAAGCGGCAGGTGCGCCAGCCTCGTCCGTCGCGCGCCAAGACCCCGCGTTCCCCTTCGAGGTTTTCGAGGTGGTACCCGACCGACGATGTGCTTTTCGTCCCCTTCCCTCGCCGACCTCCACCAGCTGATCGGCGTCAGCGGCATCGAGACCGAACTGGAGACCGACCTGCCCGACGGACTCCCGCCCACCCTCCAGCGCGCCGTCTATCGCACGGTCCAGGAGGCACTCACCAACGTCCGCGAACACGCCCCCGGCGCCACCGCGACCGTCCGCATCCACCACCGCGAAGGCGCCCTCCACACCAGCGTCACCAACACCGCCCCGCACTCCCCCTGCTCGGCGCCCACTACGGCCTCGTCGGCCTGGGCCAACGCGCCGAACTCCTCGGCGGCACCATCGCCTCCGGCCCGACGACCGACGGCGGTTACCGACTCAACCTGGAACTGCCTGTCGACGACTCCTCCTGACCTCCGCGCCTTCGAGCGCATCGCCTGCGAGAGCGAGTCCACGAGCATTAGGCGTCGTTTCCTGAAGCCGCCTGTCGCACTCACGCGCACGATGGCACTGGCCTACGGGCCTCTCCTCGTGTCCGTCACCGGTCAAGGCCCTTGATTCCCGGCCGAGCTCCTACCGCACGTCTTCGACCGCTTCACCCGCGTCGAGACGAGCCGCCGGCACCCCGATCGGGTCTCAGCCGCGGGCTCGTCGCCGTCTCGCACGACGGGAGCGCCCGCGCCAAGAGCAGCACGTCCGCCGTCGTCACGCTCGACATCGCCTGCTGAGGCGGCCGGCGTCACACACAAGTCGGTGTCATGCCGTGCGGAGCGGCGGTGGACGAGGCCAACCGCCGCTCCGGCGGCGAGCAGAACCGCGAGTGCCGCGTAGCCGTGGGTGATCTTCCACAATGCCCTGGACATCGCGGAGATCGTCCGCCAGCTCTTTGAGGAGGGCTGGGAGATTGACCCGGAGGACTTGGCGCATATCTCGCCGTACCTGACCGAACACATCAAACGGTTCGGCGAGTATTCCACCCACGAACTCGGCATCCAGCCCGACGTGTAAGACCCGAACCTGAACGTCGACTTCACTCAGCTCCGCAAACAGGAACCGACCGCCTCCGGCTTCGGCGCAGCCGCCTGACCCGGCAGAACACGGGCCGGTCCCGGCGCCAGCGCAGGGCGACGGGGACGAAGCAGGGCGTACATCCCCGGCCGCGCCACTCAGCCAGGACGCAGCACAGAGTGGCGCCGCGGGATGCTCAAAAGAGGTGACCGGCGACCTGGTGCCAGGCGTCGACCACCTGAGCGAGCTGGGTGCTGAGCCCGCACCCGCTGGGCGAGCGGATCCGGCGAGACGGTGAGATCCGTACCGCCGCCGGTGACGGTCGGCTGGGGTGGATCGACGTGCGGGACATCGCGGCAGCCGCCGCGGCCCTGCTGACTGATCTTGACGCAGTCCCCGGCGATCAGCATGACTACCTGCTCACCGGCCCGCAGGCGCTGAGTCACAAGGAGGCGGCGGCGATCATCACCGTCGGCACCGGACGGCCGGTCCGGGTAGTCCACGCGAGTGCGGACCAGCAGGCAGCCGATCGGCGGGCCGCGGGCATACCCGCAGGGTTCGCCGCGATCCTCGCCGACGCCGACGCCAGCGTCCGGGCCGGCCGGGAAGACGAGCTCAGCACCGCGGTACTCGATCTGACGGGCCATCCGCCCCGCACCTTCACCCAGTTCGTCCAAGAGCACGAGGCCCGATGGGCAGCACCAGCCACTTGAGTTCGGGGATCAGCCCAAACGCCAGCCGTCGCATCGCGACCAAAGCAATATAAAACGCTTCAAGGTCTGCGGCCCGACAAGGAAACCCTGAGAACGAAGCTGCACACGCCCTCGGCACCCGCTTCTACTCCGCCCTCCACGCGGGAGACTGGCCCGCCATCCACGCCCTCCTGCACGACGACGCGACCTGGACCCTCCCGGGCGACCAGGACATCTCCGGCACCACCGCCGACGCTGTCATCGCCCAACTCCAGAAGGTCGCCGGATACGGCGTCCGTTCCGAACTGCTGAACATCCTGACCAGCCAAGAGAACATGGTCCCGTACCAGCACAACACCGCACGCCGTAGTGAGCTCGACCCCGACGAGCACCTCGCCACGGTCTGCCGCCTGCGCGACCGGCGCATCGCCGAGGTCGACACCTTCACCTCCGACGGCCCGGGAACGAACGCCTTCTTGATCTGACCCACCTGCTTCGCGCCGCGCTCCCAGATCCCCGACAGGCACAGCGACCGCCGCTCGGTGACGCAGCCACGCCGGCCTCCCGGCGCTTGGCGGAACCGTCGACCGGTGGTCGCTGTGCGTGCTTGACCTTCGAGTCCACGTCCAGATGAATGCGGGACGAGGTCCGCCCCGGCACACCTGATCGTCGAAGACGTGCAGCCACCGCTCCATCTCGTCCCCGTTGCCCAGCCGTTGGAGGAAGCAGGCGCACAGCTCGACCACCAGCCATTCCGTCAGCAGCAGGGATCCACGTGGCCGTCTACGCGGCGGTCACGGTCCGCTCCCGCAACGCTCGCAGCTCGATCCGGCGGAGGGTCTGAAATCGGCACTGTCGTCGACCGTCGGTATGGCGCGGCTGCCGGGGGGAGGCCGGAGGGCTGCTGTCAGCGCCGGCCCTCGGCGAGTTTGGCCAGTGTTTCGGCGATGCCCGGCAGGAGGTCGGCCGGGATGTGGTCGAGGACTCGGCGCCGGGCGCTGGCCAGGTGCGTGGGCTGAGCTGCGTGCATGGCTTGCAGTCCGGTATCAGTGAGGACGGCTTCGCTGCCGCGTGCGTCCTCGCTGTGGCGTTCCTTGCGCACCAGGTCGTGGCGGGACAGGCCTTCGATGATGCGCGTGATGCGCGGCGGGGTGACGCCGGAGGCCTCAGCGAGGGCGGACATGCGCATACGGCGGTCGGGCGCCTCGCTCAGCAGTAGCAGGACGGCGAACTCGGTCATGGTCACGCCGGTGCGAGCCATGTCCTGCTCCAGCGTGCGCGGCAGGGAGTGGACCAGGCGTCCCAGGCTCTGCCACAGCAGCAGCTCATCGGCGGTCAGTGGATCGACGGGGGGAGTGGTGTCGGTGGCGGTGGGCTCCATGCGTCCACTGTATTTGACTAGTTAAGCAAGCGATGTGATGCTTGCTTAACTAATTAAGTAAGAGGTGGTTGCATGTCTCCCCGAGCACCCGCACCCGACGGATTCCAGCACGATGTCGCCGATGTCGGCGGTGTCGATGGCGTCCAACTCCACTACGTGGCCGGCGGATCCGGCCCCGCCGTCGTCCTCGTGCACGGCTGGCCGTTCAGCTGGATCGAGTGGCGGGCGCTGCTGCCCCTGCTCGCGGCACGAGGCTTCACGGTCATCGCGCCCGACCTGCGCGGATCCGGCGACTCACAGATCCCGCCCGGCCACTGGACCAAGCGCGAGGAGGCCGAGGACCTCCACCTCCTGCTGCGGCACCTGGGCCACGACCGGGCCTTCGTGGTCGGCACCGACGTCGGCACGATGACCGCGCACGCATGGGCCCAGGCCCGTCCCGACGACGTGGCCCGGCTGGTGCTCAGCGAGGCGTTCCTGCCCGGCTACGGCCTGGAGGAGCACATGAACCCCGCCACCGGCGGTTCATGGCACTTCGGCTTCCACGCCCAGAGCGACCTGGCCGCGATGCTCACCGCCGGCAAGGAGGAGCAGTACCTGTCGGGCTTCTGGTCGATGATGACCGGCGGCGGCATCACCGACGCCGACCGCGCCGACCTGCTGCGCGCCCACACCCGCCCGGACGCGATGCGCGGCGGCTTCGAGCACTACGCCACCCTCGTCCAGGACGGCGAGACGGCCCGAGCCGGCGACCGCCTGACCATGCCCGTCCTCGTCCTGAACGGCGAACACGGCCTGCCCCAGGACGTGTTGCTGGCGGGCGCCCGCGCAGCCGCGACCGACGTGCACCACGACACCGTCCCCGGCGCCGCGCACACCTTCGCGGCCGACAACCCGGACTGGACGGCCGACCGGCTCGCCCGGTTCTTCACCACCACCCCCGCCACCTGAACGCCTCGCCTGAACCCCTCAGCTGAACTCCCCGCCCGAACCCGTCACTTGACCCCGCCGCCCGACGCGCGGCACGACACAGCACCCGGAGCACTTCTCATGCAGATCCTCGTCATCGGCGCCACCGGCTACGCGGGCCGCCGTGTCTCAGCCGCCCTCGCCCGCGCCGGACACACCGTCCTGGGCCTGGCGCGCGACATCTCCGCGCCCGCGGCCCGTGCTCTCACCGCGGACGAAGTCACCCCCGTAGAGGGCGACTTCACCAAGTCGGACACCTGGCGCGACCACCTCGACGGCACCGACGCGGTCGTCCACCTGCTGATGGACTTGAGCGACCCCGTCGGCGGCGACCAGCGCCTCTTCGCCGAGCTGCTCGCCGCCCAAGAGGGGGACGGCCGTCGCCGCCATCTCGTCTTCACCACCGGCATCTCCTCCTACGGCCGCACCGGCCTGCCCCTCATGGACGAGAACACCCCCGGAAACCCCGAGAGCCCGATCGGCTTCCGCTTCGCGCTGGAACGGGAGTTGGCCGCGTCCGGCCTCGCCCACACCGTGGTCCGCCCCGGGTTCATGTACGGCGGCCCCGCGACCACATCCATGACCGCCCAGTGGTTCGCCGCCGCCGAGGCGGGCAACCCCGTCTTCTACGGCGACCCCGCCAAGCGCTGGAGCTGGGTCCACGTCGACGACCTCGCCGACGCCTACGTCCGCATCCTCGACAACCCCGCCGCCGTGGACGGGGAGACCTTCGTCATCGCCGACGACCAGCGGCTGACCGCCCTGGACATGCAGCGCACCGCCGTACGGGCCGCCGGCCACGCCGGCGAGATCGCCCTGGAGAGCGCGGAGGCGGGCGGCATGATGCAACTGGCCGCCGACCAGGACGAGTTGGTCACCAGCGCCAAGGCCCACCGCCTCCTGGGCTGGATCCCACGCCACACCTCCTTCACCGACGACCCCGCCCGCCACTACCGCGCCTGGAAGGCCGCCCGCCCCGCCGCATGACACGCACCCGGGTGCGGGTAACGCGTTCAGCGCCCCGCACTCCGGTCCCCGTCTCTCCCGCCGCACGGACCTCGCGTACCGAGCCTGGGCCCAGAGCCACCCCGCCTGACCCGAGAACGACCCGAACGAGCATCCCCGCTGACGTGTCGGCTGGCCGGGTTCTGCGCGGGATCGAGCTACTGGCCGCCTGTCGTCAAACGAACGAATGACGACAGGCGCGGCGCGCGTCCAATGAACCCGGACTTTTCGGGGTCTGTCGGCGGCGCGGATCCAATCCCATCCGATGGTGATTGCTGACAGGGTTTGACGACAGGCAGGGTCCGATCCTCAGCACGGAAGGGGCCCCTCAGTGGCGAACCTGGTCTACAAGCGGGTCTCGCCGGGCGGGGCCGGCGGCCGACAATCTCCCGTTCGAGTGCATCGGCGTACGCGGACACTGGGGCCGGACAGATGCCGCTCGCCCGCCGCTTCTCGCACTTGTACGAGAGCCCACGGAAGGTCATCGCGCGCTTGCACCCGTCACAGCGCAGCAGGTCCGTGAGGAGGTGAGACTCCTTGCCAGGGCCCGGAGTTCCTTCGCCGGCCAGCGAACGGATCTTGCCCGCCGCCACGCCCTGTGCATGCCGCTGGCCAGCCTCATCCACCAGCCCCGTGCCCAGGCTGACGCGCTCACCTGGCTCATTCCGGTAGGCGACGAGCCGCCGCCCCTCCTTGATCACCTGCCATCCCGCGTACGCAGGGTGCGAGATGGTCCGGCTAATCGCTGCGTGCTGCCACGCGCCCCCAGACGGCCCCGGTATGCCTCGCGCGTTCAGGTCACCGGAGATCGTCCGCGCAGATTCGCCGGCGCTCACCCGCCGGAAGATCTCCTGCACGATTTTGGCTGGGGCAGGATCAGACACGAGCTGACGGCGTTTGCCGATGATCTCGACGCGGTAGCCGTACGGGGGCTGAGCCGTAACCCACTGCCCGTCTTCCCGCTGCTGCTGCTTGGTGTCCCTCGTACGCGCGGAAAGCTGATCGCTGTATTCCTTGGCGTCCATCGCCCGGTTCAAGATCCAGCGCTTGTCTCGCTCGTTCGCGGAGTCAAGGTTGTCGTACTCAAAGATCAGGCGGCCGGGCTCGGTGCCGTCTGCCGGGTCGATCACGTCGAGGACAGCACGGGCACCCTGGCGAGAGAACCGGTCCACCATGTAGCACCACAGCGCCGAGGTCTCACGGTTCCGTAGCGCTGCTAGCGCCTTGTGGAAGTCGGGACGCTTGGCATCCGCCTTGTAGCCGGACGCCAGGTCTACCCACACATGACGGACGGTGTAGCCGTTGCGGTCGGTCCAGCGACGCCCGGAGGCCTCCTGCGTGTCGGTGGACTGCTCTCGGCGGTGATCGTCCTCCCGCAAGTCTTTACTCTTGCGCAGGCAGAGGTCTATGAGAGGCTTGGCGGCCATCGAGGGTGGTGCTCCTTGGTGCTCGGATTGCGCCGCCCCCCTTGCCGTACGCGCCCCCTGCCCTACGTGAAGGGAACCTGGGCGGGTGTCACACCGTCCGGCGACGGCCGCTCCCCCAAACACCCGGACCTGCTGCCCTACGGGGGCCCGGCGGCGTAACTCCCCATGACCACGCGGGTGATCAACATCAGGGGCCACATCCACGAGTACGGCCCCCGCCTGGAACTCGCCCCGGAGGAGATCGTCTACGTAGGCCGCCGCTGGACCCTCGGCGGCTGGGACCTCCCCCGCCACCCGCTCTACAACCCCTTCGCCTACGACACCCCCACGCGCCGCCGGGACGGCACGCGCGCGGAGGTGATGACGAGGTACCGGGCGTATCTTCTGGAGCGGCCTGATCTGCTGGACCTGGTGCCGGCGCTGCGGGGACGGGTACTGGCTTGTTGGTGTGCGCCGCTGGTTTGCCATGCCGGGGTGTTGGCTGAGCTTGCGGATGGTGGGGAGTGCGGGGCGTGAGGTGAGTCCTGTGGGCGGAGATCCCGGCCGCGGCGTGGGTCTCGTAGCCGAGGATGTCGGACCGTGACGTGGGTCTCGTAGCTTCCGCCGAACCGATCTCTGGCGCTGGCCTGCACGAATCGCCAGTAGAATCCGTACACGTGACTTCCGCTCCCGCCAAGCCCCGCATCCCGAACGTCCTCGCCGGACGTTACGCCTCCACCGAGCTCGCCACGCTCTGGTCTCCCGAGCAGAAGGTGAAGCTGGAGCGGCAGCTCTGGCTCGCTGTGCTGCGGGCCCAGAAGGACCTCGGGATCGAGGTGCCGGACGCGGCGATCGCGGACTACGAGCGTGTGCTCGACCAGGTCGACCTGGCCTCGATCGCCGAGCGCGAGAAGGTCACGCGGCACGACGTGAAGGCGCGGATCGAGGAGTTCAACGACCTCGCCGGGCACGAGCAGGTGCACAAGGGCATGACGTCCCGGGACCTGACGGAGAACGTCGAGCAGTTGCAGATCCGGCTCTCGCTGGAGCTGATGCGCGACCGTACGGTGGCCGTTCTGGCGCGTCTCGGCAAGCTGGCCGGTGAGTACGGCGAGCTGGTCATGGCCGGCCGCTCGCACAACGTGGCCGCGCAGGCCACCACCCTCGGCAAGCGCTTCGCGACCGCCGCCGACGAGCTGCTCGTGGCGTACGGCCGGGTCGAGGAGCTGCTCGGCCGCTACCCGCTGCGCGGCATCAAGGGCCCGGTGGGCACCGCGCAGGACATGCTGGACCTGCTCGGCGGCGACGCGGCGAAGCTCGCGGAGCTGGAGCAGCGGATCGCCTCCCACCTCGGCTTCTCGCAGGCGTTCACCTCGGTCGGCCAGGTGTACCCGCGGTCGCTGGACTACGAGGTCGTGACCGCGCTGGTGCAGGTCGCGGCGGCGCCCTCGTCGCTCGCGAAGACGATCCGGCTGATGGCCGGGCACGAGCTGGTCACCGAGGGCTTCAAGCCCGGCCAGGTCGGTTCCTCCGCGATGCCGCACAAGATGAACACCCGCTCCTGCGAGCGCGTCAACGGCCTCATGGTCATCCTGCGCGGCTACGCCTCGATGACGGGCGAGCTGGCGGGCGACCAGTGGAACGAGGGCGATGTGTCCTGCTCGGTGGTGCGCCGGGTGGCTCTCCCCGACGCGTTCTTCGCGCTCGACGGGCTGCTGGAGACGTTCCTCACCGTGCTCGACGAGTTCGGCGCGTTCCCTGCCGTCGTCGCGCGTGAACTGGACCGCTATCTGCCGTTCCTCGCGACGACCAAGGTGCTGATGGCCGCGGTCCGCGCGGGTGTCGGCCGCGAGGTCGCGCACGAGGCCATCAAGGAGAACGCCGTCGCCTCCGCGCTGGCGATGCGTGAGCAGGGCGCCGAGCGGAACGAGCTGCTGGACAAGCTCGCCGCCGACGAGCGCATCCCGCTCGACCGCGCCCAGTTGGACGCGCTGATGGCCGACAAGCTGTCCTTCACGGGCGCCGCGGCCGACCAGGTCGCCGTCGTCGTCGCCCGTGTCGAGGAGCTCGCGAAGCAGCACCCGGAGGCCGCGGGTTACACCCCGGGGGCGATCCTCTGACCCGCTTCACCCAGGCCGAGCTGGAGGCCGCCCGCGACCGTCTCGTACCGGACGTCGTCGCGGACGGCCTCGGCGTGCTGTTCTGCGGCATCAACCGACATCTAAAAATACAGCGCTGACCTGCACAGGAACACGATTCTAAAGATCAACTGGGAAAAGATTGGGAAACGGTGAGCGTTTCCGCGATCCGGAACTCCATTCCCGGTGTCACGTTCGCATACACGCCCTCTACTCCCCCGATCTCGGCGGTGCTGGAACGCCAACTCGGCCGGGATCGGATGCGGTTCGCCCCGAGTGACCGGGGGTTCCTGGCCGCGCTGCTGCACCGGCTCTGCGGGTGCCGATAAATCATCCGCCCAGGTGGTGGCCTTGATCACTGATCTCTGGCCATACCGGCTGCTCGCCCCGCTGTCTTCCCCTGGGCGCGGCGCCGCGGCATCATGATCCGTCGTGCTGCTGCGCCTGGCCTACCTCGCCGTGACCAACACCTTCACGCTCCTGCGACTACTGCCGATGAGCGACCGGGACAAGGACATTGAGATCCTCGCGCTCCGGCACCAGCTGCTGGTCCTGCAGCGTCAGGTCGGCAAGCCCGCGTTCACCGACACCGACCGCGCGCTGCTCGCCGGTCTGCTCCACCACTTCCCGATAGACAAGCTGCGCCAACTCCCGCTGTTGGTACGCCCCGACACGATCTTGCGCTGGCACCGCGACCTGCTCAAACGGCGCCACGCCGCAACGTGCGTTCCAAGGCGTCGAGGGCGCCCGCCCACCATCCGATCGATCCGCATCCTGGTGCTCCGCCTGGCACGCGAGAACACCTCATGGGGGTACCGGCGCATCCACGGTGAGCTCGCGGCGCTCAGCATCAACGTCGCCGCCTCCACCGTCTGGGAGATCCTCAAGGAACACGGCATTCCGTCTGCACCCGAACGCGAGGGCACGACCTGGGCCGATTTCCTGCGCAGCCAGGCCGACGCGCTCCTCGCCTGCGACTTCTTCGAGACCCGCACGCTGGCCGGCGCGCGCCTGTACGTCTTCGTAGTCATCGAGCACTCCACTCGCAGGATCCGGATCCTGGGCGCCACCGCACTCCCCGCCGCGGACTGGGTGGTGCAGCTCGGGCGCAACCTTGCCATGGATCTCCAGGACGCGGGCAGCAATGCGAAGTTCTTGATCCGCGACCGGGATTCGAAGCTCACGAAGGCCTTCGACGCCGTGATGGCCGACGCCGGGCTGGCGGTCGTCCTCAGCGGTGTCCGGATGCCGCGGATGAATTCGATCACGGAGCGGTGGATACAGACCTGTCGGCGCGAGTTGCTGGACCGCACCCTCATCTGGGATCAGCGCCATTTGCTCCATGCTCTGCGCGAGTTCGAGTCGTTCTACAACCGGCATCGCCCCCATCGGGCTCTGGGGCAAGCGGCTCCGCTCCGCCCACTGCCCGAACCGACCATCGAACCGGGACAGATCAAGCACTTGGGGATCCGCCGACGAGATCGACTCGGCGGAACGCTCCACGAATACCAACATGCAGCCTGAGCAGGGCGGATGATTATTCGGCACCCGCACCGCTCCCTCTTCTGCGACCTGCGGCGCGCACCCTGTTCCTGGAGTAGGACGCCGTGGCGCGTGACACCGTCGCCGTAGTGCGCCTCGCGCACGGCCACGAGCGCCATGTCCCCGGACCGCGGCGCTGATCGATGAGCTCGCCGAGCTGGGCGCCTCAGCACGTCGGCCTCCCGGGGAACAGGCCCAGGCCCCTCCACCACCTCGTGGCGGGCCGGATGCCCCTCTCGTACCCGAACTTCGAGGTGCAGGACGCACCGAGTCGGATCCTGCTCGTCCGTATCGGCGAGCCTGGTAGCGCACCGAGCACCAAGTACAGCCAACGATCGTTTCGTCCGAGCTGACGGGAGGGATGCGTCCCGCTCTGGGCACCCGGTCATCGCTGGACAGCCGCCGGGCTGGTGCCTCCTGGACGACTGGAGTCTCAACGTCTCTGCCCAGCAGGGGGAGTTCGTCACCGCCCGCCTGACCCGAGCCCGCGCGTGATCGTCTGCCGGAACCCCAGACCATCAGCCTCGGCTCGTCCGCGACCGACGACCGTCCGGAGCCAGGACCGCCCAGGCGGCGGCCCGTTCGGGCCAAACGTCCACCGTCACCGACTCCGCCGCCACCAGAACGCCACCACGGTGCCCTACTCGGCGAGTGCGCCGGCCGTGGCGGCGACCAGCGTGCGCAGCAACTCGGACCCCAGCCGGGCCCGCTCCCGAAGCAGCAGGTATTTCGCGGGGAACCGCGAAGGTCAGCGGCCGGGCGGTTAACGGAGGGCGCAGTAATCCGCAACGCCCCCGAAACCTCTGCTCGACCAGCGACCTTCACCTCCCGTACGGGTCGTCGTCGGCGATTCGCAGCGAGCCATTGACACGCCCCAGGCCGTGAATCATTCTGGTCATACGATCTGGTCATTTGATCAGGAATCGTCGGCGTACACCGCCGGGGCGGCCCCGACCTGGCAGCGGACCCGGTCACACGGGGGCCGGCTCCCCCAAGTCACACCCATCAGACACACGCCCACCTCAGCGCGAAAAGGGATGATCAGTGATGAGTGCTACCACGACGAATGTCACGCTGCGGTCGGTGCCCAACAGCACCCCCATCGAGGAGATCCTCGCGATCGTGGCCGATGACGGCGGCGTGATCATCAAGGAGTTCCTCACCCCCGCCCAGGTCAGCCGGTTCAACGCCGAGGTCGAACCCGCGATGCAGGCACTGACCCCCGGCACCAAGAACGAGATGGAAGGCATCGCCGACTTCCACGGCACGAACACCAAGCGGCTGACCAACCTCGTCAGCCTGAGCAAGACGTTCCGCGAAGAGATCATCGACCACAAGCTGGTCAAGCCCCTCGCCGACGCCATGTTCAACGAGGAGTCCGGCTCGTACTGGATGACGACCGCCCAGGTCATCGAGATCGGCCCCGGCAACAAGGCGCAGCCGCTCCACCGAGACCTGGAGAACAACTACCCCTTCATCAGCATGGGTCCGGCCGGCCCCATGGTCATGATCAACTTCCTGATCGCACTGACCGACTTCACCGACGAGAACGGCGCCACCCGCGTCATCCCGGGCAGCAACCACTGGCCCGACTACGAGGACCGCGGCACCCCTGAGATGACCATCCCCGCCGAAATGCAGGCCGGTGACGTCCTGTTCATCAACGGCAAGGTCTCGCACGGCGGCGGACCCAACCGTACGACGGACTTTTACCGGCGTGGTGTGGCCTTCGCCCTTCAGCCTGGCTTCCTCACCCCCGAGGAGGCGTACCCCTTCATCGTCGACCAGGAGCTCGCCCGTTCGCTGCCCGAGCACGTGCAGCGCCTCATCGGCTTCCGCTCCCAGTACCCCACCGGCTCCCCCGGCCTCTGGCAGGTCGACTACACCGAGCTCGCCGACTACCTCGAGCTCTGACTCCCCCATCGGCAACAGGAACCAGAGATCAAGACGATTGGAGAGTCGGCCGTGACCGACCCTGCTGTATCGGTGGTACTTGAGGACGACCCGACCCCGCTCGTGCTGTCGGTGGGCCGCACGCTTCGGGCCGCCGCGCGTGACCCGGAGTCGTTGAGTGTCATGGCCTCCCTCCGGAAGACGGTGGTCGTCAAGTCGAAGGACGACCCCCAGGCAGTCACGATCCGGTTCACGGAGGACCGGGTGCGGGTCGATCACGGCATCCCCTCCGACGCGCACGTCGCCCTCACCGTGGACCTGGCCAACCGCTTCGCCGTCCAGTCGGTCGACGGAGACGAGCCGGACGCGCCACTCGTGACCGCGGTACTGCGGCTCCTTGAACCCGACCTCCCGCACTGGAGGGACGCTGCCTCGCGCTTCTGGGCGATGACCTCCCAGGATCCTGGGATGCCCCGGGAGCTCGTCGTTGTGTGCGAGGAGGAAGAGCTTGTCCTCGGTGCGGGCCGGCCGCGCTACGTCATCAGCGGCGAGGCCGAGAAGCTCACCCGGGTGCTGACGGGGGCCGACGTGTTCCTCGACGAGGTCTACACCGGCTCCCTCGCTGTCCGGGGAACCATGACCCAGCTCTCCGTCATGGCGGGCGCATCGTTGAAGGTGAGGTTCCATGGCTGAGGACATCGACGCCTGGCTCGAAGAACACCGCATCGAGTCGATCCGTATCGAGGGCACCAACCTCGAAGGCGCGTTCATCGGCAAGAACGTCTCGCCGCGGAAGTTCAGGTCCGGGCTCAGGTCCGGCTTCGCCTTCGCCGACGTGGCGTTCGGTCTCGATCTGGGGAACGCACCGCAGTTCGGGTTCGCCATGCCCTCGTGGCGGGGCGACCTCGCCGACATCTTCCTGCACGTCGACCTGTCGACTCTCGTCAAGTGGGCGCCGGGGCGGGCGTCGGTCATAGGCGGATTCTGGGACCCGGAAGGCAATCCGGTCTCGGCGTGTCCCCGCAACGCGCTGCAGCGGATGACCGACCGGCTCGCCGAACGGGGGTACGAGGCGAAGGTCGCCGTGGAGATCGAGGCAACCGTCTTCGAGGAGTCGATCCAGGAGGCCCGGAGCAAGGGTCATCGCGGGCTCACCCCGCTGGGCGGCAGCGCTGGGTCGGCCTACCACCTCGCCAAGTCCAAGGACTGGGAGGACTACATGCTGGCGGTGGCCCGCCGGCTGGAGGAACTGGGCATTCCCTGGGAAGCATGGGGTGACGAGGCCGCCTCGGGACAGATCGAGTTCAACGTCGCCCCGGCCGATCCGGTCACTGCGGCGGACTATTGGGCCCGTACCCGCCAGGTCATGCGCGAGGTCGCCTTCGAGCAGAACCGATGTGTGACGTTCATGGCCAAGTGGTGCGACGAGTACGGGCAGGCCTCGCACATCAACGTCTCGCTGGAGCGGGACGGCGAGAACGTCTTCTACGCCGAGGCAGGCCTCTCGGACGTGATGAGCCACTTCCTGGGCGGCGTCATGGCCACCCTGGCTCCGGCGACCTCGTTCGCGCTTCCCGCGATCACGTCGTACCGCCGCCTCCAGGAGCTGGAAGGGCCGCCGACGACGATCGCCTGGGGCGTGGCCAACAAGACCACGGCCGTACGTGCGGTCGTCGGTCACCCGAAGTACTCGCGCCTGGAGTACCGGACCCCGGGCGCCGACGCGAACATCTATCTGGTGCTGGCCGCGGTACTGGCCGGCGGAGTGGCCGGCCTCGACGGCAAGATCGATCCGCCCGAGCCGTTCGACGACATGGCCTGGTCCCTCCCGCCGGGGATGCCGAAGATCCCGAACACGATCAGCAAGGCCGCCGACGCCCTGCGGGCCGACACCCTCCTGACCGATGTCCTGGGGCAGGAACTGGTGGACTACTGGCTCGGCACCAGGCAGTGGGAATGGCTGCAGTTCCACACCACCGGCGGTGACCCCGACGCGGGTCTCACCGAGTGGGAGTCCAACCGCTACTTCGAGCTGCCGTGATGGGCGCGACGATCGAGGCGGCGGTCCTCAACACGGCACCCGGCGCGCTGGAGATCGAGAAGCTCCAGCTGGATTGCCCCGGACCGGATGAGGTGCTGGTCCGGGTCGTCAACGCCGGTCTGTGCCACTCGGATCTGCACGAGATCGACGGCACCTTCGACACCGAGCCGCCGATCCTCCTCGGCCACGAGGCCTCCGGGATCGTGGAGGCCACCGGCTCCAACGTCATCGGGCTGCGCACGGGCGACCACGTCGTGACCTGCCTGTCCGTGTTCTGCGGACGATGCCGGTACTGCACCAACGGCCAGTTGACGCTGTGCGAGAACCGCAACGGGCTGTCGCACGACCGTCCCCGGCCCCGGCTCCTCAACGCCGCGGGGCGCCCGGTGCGCCCGACGGCCGGTATCGGGGCCTTCGCCCAGGCCATGGTCGTCCACCAGAACGCGCTGGTGGCCATCCCCCGGGACATGCCCCTGGCCACCGCGAGCATCCTGGGCTGCGCGGTGACGACCGGCCTCGGCGCGGTCTTCCGCAGTGCACGCGTCCAGCCCGGAGCCAGCGTCGTGGTCATCGGCACCGGGGGCATCGGCATGGCGGCGATCCAGGGAGCCCGGATCGCGGGCGCCGCTCAGGTGATCGCCGTGGACATCGTCCCGGAGAAGTTGAAGGCCGCGGTCCGGTTCGGCGCGACGCACACCGTGAACGGCCGAGAAGTTGATCCGGTCGAGGCGGTGCGTGAACTCACCCGCGGCGGTGCCGACTTCAGCTTCGAAGCCGTCGGAAACAGTGTCACGGCCGGGCAGGCGTTCTCGATGCTCGGGCCCGGCGGCCTCGCCACGGTCGTGGGCATGGTGCCGGACACCGTACCGATCGCCATCAAGGGGTCGGAGCTGTATCTGCAGGAGAAGCGGCTTCAGGGCTCCTTCATGGGATCCAACCAGTTCAAGGTGGACGTGCCCCGGTATGTCGACCTCTATCTGCAGGGGCGTCTGCTGCTCGACGAGATGGTCTCCGAGCGCGTCACCCTGCGCGACATCAACAGCGGCTTCGCGTCGCTGAGTTCGGGCAGCGCGACCCGCGTGGTCGCCGACATCGGGGAGATCTGATGCGACCGCTGGTGGGAATCACCGGACGCCGGCTGAGCGCGAGTCTGACCCAGGGCATGGACAAGAGATTCGCCGGGCGTCATGTCGACTCCTTCTTCTCCGACTACGCGCGCTGCGTCGCCGACGCCGGCGGCATTCCCGTGCACCTGCCCTTCGAGGCCGGGACCGCGGAGGCCGTGGAACGTCTGGACGGCCTGATCATCACGGGTGGCCAGGACGTCCACCCCGGACGATGGGGCGGGGACGAGAGCGCGCTGCCGGCCGACGCCGACCCGCGGTGCAGCACCATGGCCCACGACGTCGAGCGCGACGCCTACGAGGCGGCGCTGATCCACGCCGCGGTCGACCGCGGCGTGCCGGTGCTCGGGGTCTGCCGGGGGCACCAGTTGCTCAATGTGGCGCTCGGCGGCCGGCTCGTACCCGACCTCCCGGCGAGCGAGGTGGAGCACTACTCGCTGAACGAGGCCCTGACCGACGGTGATCCCGACCACGTGGTGACGTTCACGCCCGGCTCGCTGGCCGCGTCGGTGTACGGCGCGAACAGGCAGGTCAACTCCTGGCACCACCAGGCCGTGAACGTCCTCGGTGGCGGGCTCGTCGTCTCCGGGCGGGCCGCCGACGGTGTCGTGGAATCGATCGAACTGCCGGACCGGCCCGTCCTGGGCATCCAGTGGCATCCCGAATGGCAGGCGACCACCGACCCCGCCTTCGCCTGGCTGACAGCCGCCGCGTCCGGCACACACCGACCCGCCGGTCCGTCCGCGGCTCGTTGAGAGGAAAGCAATACCCATGAGCAGCACACGCAAGCCCGCACCCACGACGAAGGACGAATGGCTCGACCTGCTCCGGTCCATATCCATACCGCAGGGAATGTGGGTGGACGGCGACTGGGCGGGCGCCCGCACCGGGGCGACCTCTCCCCTGGTGTCACCGCGTGACGGCCAGGTCGTCGCACACCTCCCCGCCGCCGACGAAGCCGACATCGACGCCATCGTCAAGAGCGCGCACCACACCTTTCGCAGCGGACGCTGGTCGCGGCTCCAACCGCGCGAACGGGGCGAGGTACTGATCCGCTGGGCCGACCTCCTGGAGGAGCACCGCGACGAGTTGGCGCTCCTGGTCGCACTGGAGATGGGCAAGCCCATTACCGACGCCTGGGCCGTCGAGATGCGGACCGTCATCGGCCTCATCCGCTGGTACGGGGAACTCGCCGACAAGATCATGGACGAATCCCCTCGCGGCCGGGAGAACGCCCTGGCCTTGGTGACCCGCGAGCCCCTCGGGGTGATCGCGGCCATCACACCGTGGAACTTCCCCATGACCCTGTCGACGTTCAAGGTGCCCGCCGCCCTGATCGCCGGGAACAGCGTCGCCCTGAAGCCCGCCAGCCAGTCGCCCCTGTCGATGCTGCGCGCGGCCCAACTGGCCCACCAGGCAGGCCTGCCCGCCGGAGTGCTCCAGGTGGTCACCGGCAGCGGACCGATCACCGGCGCAGCTCTCGGCCGCCACCCCGACGTCGCCACACTGACGTTCACCGGATCCACCGACGTGGGCAAGCAACTCCTCACCTATGCGGGCGAGTCCAATGCCAAGCCGGTCTGGCTGGAGCTCGGCGGCAAGTCCCCGAACATCATCTTCCCCGACGCACCCGACATGGCCGAGGCGATCAGGACCGCCGCCTGGGCGATCGCGTTCAACTCGGGTCAGATGTGCACGGCGGGGTCCCGGCTGATCGTGCACGATGACATCCACGACGAGGTCGTCGCCGGTGTCGTCGAGCACCTGTCGGCCCTGCGCATCGGTGACCCGCTGGACCCGGCCACGCAGTTCGGACCGCTGGCCGGCAGGCGCCACCGTGACGACGTACTGGCCGAGATCACCAAGGGAACGGAGACCTCCGCCAAGCTCGTCCTGGGCTCCGACCAGCCGCTCGACCGACCTGGGTGGTACATCGAACCGGCGGTCTTCGTGAACGTCCGGCCCGACGACCGGCTCGCCCAGCACGAGATCTTCGGGCCGGTGCTCTCCGTCCTCACCTTCTCCGACGAGGACGAGGCCGTCCGCATCGCCAACAACTCCGACTACGGCCTGGGTTCGTCGGTATGGACCGGCGACCTGGGCCGCGCCCACCGGATGTCCAGGGCCATCGAGGCCGGCCTGGTGTGGGTCAACTGCTTCGAGGAGGGCGACTACTCGGTTCCCTTCGGCGGGCGCAAGCTGTCCGGCCACGGCGCGGACAAGAGCATCCACGGGCTGGAGAAGTTCACGGCTCTCAAGACGACTTGGATCGCGCTGTGAGGGCGTGTCCCGGCAGTGAGGAATTTCCGACATGACGCGCGTCAGTGTTCTCGGCATGGGCCTCATGGGGTCCGCGGTGGCGAAGGCCTTCATCGATGCCGGACATGAAGTGGCCGTATGGAATCGCACTCCGGCCAAGTGCGTGGCACTCGCGAACTACGGTGCCCGGACCGTATGGACGCCGAGTGAGGCCGTTGCCTGGGGAGAAGTGACGGTCGCCGTGCTGTCCGACTACCGGGCGGTCGGGGAAGTCGTCACGTCGATGGCCCCGGGGTGCGCAGCCTCCGGGTCGGTGTTCCTCAACCTCACCACCGGGGACGCATCCGCCGCTACGGACATGGAGAAGACCTTCGCGTCGACGGCCATGACCTACCTGGACGGAGCGGTTCTGGCGTACCCCAAGGACGTCGGCGGTACGGCGGACATCCTGGTCTCCGGCCCCGAGGCCACCTGGCACACCTGCCAGGACGTGCTCTCCGCGCTGGGTTCAGGAACGGTCCACACCTCGGAGGCCATCCACGAGGCGAATGTCATCGACACCGCCGCCACGGGCGGGTTCCTCTGCACCGCCCTCGGTGCCTTCTACGAGGCGAGCGCCTACGCCTCCCACCACGGGGTTCCGGCGGACCGGCTCGCCGTCCACGCCCTGCGGTTCCTCGATCTGCTCCGCACGGAGATCCCGGAGGGCGCGCGGCAGATCACCTCCGGTGAGTACGAGACCGATCAGGCCACCATCGACACCTACGAAGCCGCGGTGGACCTGATCACCGACACCATCCGTGCCATCGGCCAGCCCGCGCACATCAGCGCCGGATTCCTGGCGAACCTCAGGGCGGCGCAGGCCGCCGGGCTCGGTGACAAGTCACTGGCCGCCACCCACGAGGTCCTGGGGAGGTCCGCATGACGCTTGTGACGCGTGAGATTCATCTGGCCTCCCGCCCGGCCGGCTGGCCGGCCCACGACGATTTCCGGCTGGTCGAGACCGAGATCGGCGAGCCGGGCCCGGGGCAGGTCCTCGTCCGCAACACGGTCATGTCGGTGGACCCGTACATGCGGGGCCGGATGAACGACGGCAAGTCCTACATCCCACCCTTCGCGGTCGGCGCGCCACTCGAAGGCGGGGCCGTCGGCGAGGTGATCAAGTCCTGTGACGACTCGTTCACAGTGGGCGACACAGTCGTCCACGACCACGGCTGGCGCGAGCACGCCGTGGTCGACGCCGCCCGCGCCAAGGTGATCGACACCGGCCGCGCCCCGGCGTCGGCGTACCTCGGTGTGCTGGGCATGACCGGCCTCACCGCCTATACGGGCCTGGTACGCAGCGCCGAACTGGAGCCCGGCGACATCGTCTTCGTCTCCGGAGCCGCGGGTGCCGTGGGCAGCGCCGTCGGCCAGATCGCCCAGAACCTCGGCGCCGCCAAGGTGATCGGCTCGGCGGGCTCACCGGAGAAGGTCCGCTACCTCCTCGACGAACTCGGCTTCGACGCCGCCTTCGACTACCGCGACGGACCGGTCGCCGAGCAGCTCGCCAAGCACGCCCCGGACGGCATCGACGTCTACTTCGACAACGTCGGCGGCGAGCACCTCGAAGGCGCGCTCACCCACATGCGGGACTTCGGCCGGCTCGCGTTGTGCGGCTCCATCGCGTCGTACAACGACGACAGCGCGATCCACGGGCCCCGCAATCTGGGGCTCGCCATCGTGCGGCGGCTGAAGCTCCAGGGATTCATCGTGTACGACAACGACGACCTCGCCGAGGAATACCAGGCACTGGCCGCCGAATGGCTGGCGAACGGCCGGCTGACCTATCACGAGACCTACGTGGACGGCCTCGACCACGCGGTGGACGCACTACTCGACGTCTTCCGCGGCGCCAACCTCGGAAAGATGCTCGTGCGCCTGGCGCCCTGAATCACGCTCTTCCTCCACCCCAAATCGCAGGCATTCCAAAGGAGTTCGGCATGCGGAGAATTCGAGCAGTCGTGTACGGTGCCGGCGCCATGGGTGCCGTGGCCACCAGGCTCATGACCGAAAAGGGCGTCGAGATCGTGGGCGCCATCGCACGAAATCCCAGTAAGGTCGGCCGCGACCTCGGGGAGTTCGCCGGAATCGGACGGCTCAATGTTCCGATCGAGGCGGATGCCGAGCAGGTACTGGCCACCCGCAGGCCGGATGTCGTCCTGCATGCGACGCAGAGCTTCCTGCCGGAGATCAAGGACCAGTTGGCGTTGTGCGTCCGCAGTGGCGCGAATGTGGTGACGATCTCCGAGGAATCCCTCTACCCCTGGTCCTCCTCGCCCGGCATCGCCGCCGAGCTGGACGCGCTGGCGAAGAAGAACGGCGTGACGATCACCGGCTCCGGCCATCAGGACTCCTTCTGGCTCCACCAGGTCAGCGCACTGCTGGGCACCGCGCACCGCATCGACTCCGTCTACGGCAAGGCGACGTGGAACGCCGATGAATACGGCGCGGAAATCATCCAGAGCAAGCACGTAGGCGAGACCCTGGAGCAGTTCCAGGAGTCCATTCACTCCGAGCACCGCCCGCCGACCTTCGGCGGCAATCTGCTCTCGGCGCTGGCTCAGGCCACCGGCCTGACCCCGAAGGAATGGAAGACCGAGGTGAGCCCGGTCGTCGCGGACGAGGACCGGTACTCGAACAGCATCGGCGTCACCCTCTCCAAGGGAACGGTGATCGGCTACTCGGATATCGACGTGATGAGCACTGTGGAAGGGCCCACCTTCACTTTCGAGATGTCGGGCTACGTCTTCCGGGAAGGCGAGAGCGACATGAACAAGTGGGTCGTCAAGGGCGAGCCCGACCTGTACCTCGACAACGGGAACGTCCCCAGTTACACAACCACCTGTACGCAGTGGGTGAACCGGATCCCGGACGTCATCAACGCTCCCGCCGGCTTCGTGACCCCCGACCAGCTGCCCCCGCTCCGCTACCGGGCCCTGCCGATGCACCACTACGTCACCCCCGGCACCCTCGCCTGACCCGCAAGCGGCTTGGACCGTTCCGACACGAACTCACCCATGAGGAGACAGACATGACGCGCACCATCGCCGTGGTCGGGCTGGGGCAGATGGGCCGCAGCGCCCTGGGCATCCTGCTCGACCAGCTGCCCGACGCAAGGTTCGTCGCGCTGGACCGGTCGGAGGAGGCGGTGAAGCACGCGGAGTCGCTGGCCCCGGAACGAGTGACCGGGCGACTCGCCGATGTGTCGAAGGGCGAGGTGGACCTGACGGACGTCGACGCCGTCGTCAACCTCACGGGCCCCTTCTTCGCCGGCTCCGACGCCGTCGCGCGCGCCGCCCTGGCCGCGGGAGCCGCGTACGTCGACATCTGCGACGACGTCGAAGGGACCGAGGCCATTCTGGCCCTGGACGCCGAGGCGAAGAAGGCGGACGTCCCTCTCATCACCGGGGCCGGCCTGTCTCCCGGCGTCTCCAACTGGATGGCCAGCCGTCTGTTGGACGCCCACCCCACCGCCGACGGCGTCCAGGTCGTCTGGCTCGTCCACGAGAGCGATCCCGGCGGTCTGGCCCCGCTGCGGCACATGCTGCACATGGCCGTGAGCACCTGTCCGGTCTGGCGGGACGGGAAGTGGGAGCAGTCGCCCGGGTTCGTGCCTTCGACCGCCGCGTCCTACGGATTCCCCGAGCCGCACGGCGTGATCGAGGCCTACGACACCGCGCACCCCGAACCGGTCACGCTGTCGCGGCACTACCCGCAGCTGACGTACGCGAGCTGCAAGGGCACGCTGCGGCCCGACTGGGCCAATGGCGCCTTCTCCACGCTCGGCCGGATCGGCTTCGGTTACACCGATGTGCGGGTCGACGTCGACGGCGCGCAGGTGGAGCCCGCCGAGTTTCTGTGGAACCTGATGTGGGCCCGCTACAACCGCAAGCCCGCGAAGCAGCCGAGCGCCTCGTCGGCGGTCCTCGTCCAGGCTCTGGCCGGCCAGGAGGTCCTCGACTCCCTCGTGATCACCGACGACGCCCCGATGTCGCGGACCACCGGCCTGGGCGCCGCGGTGGCGGCGGTCGTACTCATGGACCACGGTGCCCGGGCAGGCGCTTGGGGACCCGAGGAACTCCGCTGGGACGTGGCGCTCCCGCTGTACGAAGAGATCCTTGTGTCGCTGGCCGGCGAGGGCGCGCGCATCACGCGCATGCAGCCCAGGCCCGCGGCCTAGTTCAGAGGGTGCCGCCATCCATGCCATCCATCCAGACAGAGATTCGGAGCGAGCCGGTGCGGACCCTGCCCGCGGCCCTGCGAAGCTGGGCGCGCGAGACCCCGGGCAGCGTGGCCCTGCGTCACGGTGCCGAGCTGCTCACCTACGCCGAACTGGACGCGAGCGTCGACCGCGTCACCTTGGCCCTCGCGGCGCGCGGCGTGGGCAAGGGCGACCGGGTTGTCCTCATCGGCTTGAACAGCGTGGCCTGGGCCGTGGTGTACCTCGCGTGCCTGCGCCTGGGTGTCGTGGTGGCCCCGGCCAACAACCGTCTCAATCCTGAGCAGTTGAGCGACCAGTGCGATCTGATCGAGGCGAAGGCCGTCCTGTACGACCCCGCCCACGCGGACCTGGCACGGGGCAGTGCGCGGTCGGGCCGCGAAGTGATCGAACTCGGCGACCTGCTCCGGTGGTCCCGGGAGAGCGGACTCCTTCCCGGCCCCGCCGACCCTCCCGTCGCCTCCGAGGACCTCGCCCTCATCAGCTTCACCTCAGGCACCACGGGCGTCCCTAAGGGTGCCATGATCAGCCACGAGGCCCTGTACAAGGGAGCCCTCGCGGTCGCCGAGTTCCATGGGAGCACCCGGGACGACAGCACGCTGGTCCTCGTACCGATATTCCACAACACTGGATTCAACGACCAGTTCGGCCACATGCTCGTTGCGGGCGGCTGCACCCACCTGCTGACGAAGTACCGTACGGCCGACGCGATCGCCGAACTGCGGGAGCGACCGGTCACCTTCCTCGCCGCGGTCCCGAGCATTCTGCGGCTGCTCATGATGTCCGACGAGGCCGAGCACATCTACGGCCCCGCCTCGAAGCTGTTCTTCGGCGGCAGCCCGATGCCCGCGGCATGGATCGACGAACTCCTCGACCGCTGGCCGCACTTGCGTCTGACCCACGCCTATGGGCTGAGTGAGTTCACCTCGATCGTCAGTTTCCTGCCCCATGAACTGGTGGCGGCCAAGGGCGAGTCGGTGGGGGTGCCGGCGCCGCGCGTACAGCTCAAGGTCGTGGACGACGAGGGGCGCGCTCAGGCACCGGGCCGGACCGGCGAGGTGTGGGTGGCCGGCCCCACCCGGATGACCGGCTACTGGCGCCAGCCCGAGCTGACCGAGCAGAAGTTCCGCGGACAGTGGCTCCGGACGGGAGACCTCGGCTACCTCGACGACGAGGGCCTCCTCTGGCTCACTGGACGGATCGACGACGTCATCAACCGCGGTGGGGAGAAGATCCTGCCGTCCTTCGTCGAGTCGTGCATCGCACAGCGCCCCGATGTCGGTCAGGTCGTCGTGTTCGGCATCGAGGACCCGGTCCTCCAGCAGCGGGTTGCCGCAGCCGTCGAGCCCCGCCCGGGCACCGGGTTCGACGAGCGCGCCGCCCGTGACCACCTCGCGGAGCGCCTGCCCGACTACGCGGTCCCCGAGCGGTGGGTGATCTACGCCAAGCTGCCCCTGACCGCCTCGGGAAAAGTCGACCGCCGCGAGGTCGCGCGACGGTTCCCCCTGGATGCCGCCTCGGGGGCGCCCGACGTGCGGTGAGCGCGCGAAGATACGACATTTTGTCTCCTCAACCGGCTACTGCCACACCAGTTGACGACCGCTGGCTGATCAACATGCCGGGGGCGATGAATCGAATGGCACGCTGATCGGCCGGGCGACGGCAGGCGGTTCAAAGGGTCGGACACGCAGAAGACGTACGCGTACACGCTGGTTGATGGAGCCGAAGGACCAGCGGGCCCACCGCAAACGACGTGACGGCAGGGGCGGCCGGCCCGTCGGCTTCGGCAGCGAAACACCGTCAACCGGCTCAAGAACTCCCGGGCCGTCGCCTCCTCGCTCAGTCCTTGACGGCGCCGGTGGCCAGCCCGCTCTGCCAGTAGCGCTGCAGAAGGAGGAACGCCGCGACCAGGGGGAGGACCGAGACGAGGGAACCGGTGACGACGATCGAGAAGAGGGCGTGGGCGCCGCCCAACCCGCTTGCCTGGGACTGCCATTGGGCGAGTCCGATGGTCACCGGGTACAGCTTCGGGTTGTTGAGCATGATCAGCGGCAGGAAGTAGTTGTTCCAGCTGGCGACGAGCTGGAAGAGCAGGACCGTGACGAATCCCGGCAGCATCAGCCGGAACCCCACCTGCCAGAAGGTACGCAGGGCCCCGGCGCCGTCCATCCGTGCGGCGTCGAGGAGGGTGTCGGGCACCGCCCCGTCCGCGTACACCCGCATCAGGTAGATGCCGAAGGGGCTCAGCAGCATTGGGATGATCACCGCGAGCGGGGTGTTGACCAGGCCGATCTTGCTGAACAGCAGATACGTCGGGATGGTCAGCACCATGATCGAGCCCAGCACGATGGAGAAGAGCAGAGCGCGGCCCGGGAAGCGGAACTTGGCGAAGGCGTAGCCGCCCAGCGCCGACAGGAAGGCCGAGCCCACGGAGCTGATCCCGGCGTAGAGCGCGGTGTTGAGCAGCCACCGGCCGTAGATGCCGCCGTCGTAGGTGAAGACGTCGTGGAGGTTGCCGAACAGGTGGAAGCCGCCGCCGAACCAGAGCCCGAACGTGGAGAAGAGGGACCCGTTGTCCTTGGTGGCGGAGACCACGAGCCAGAACAGCGGCAGCAGGAAGTACACCAGACAGGCCAGCATCACCAGGGTGAGGACATTGCTGCGGCGGGGCGTCGAGGAGGACGCGGAAGCGGGAGTGGTGTTGCTCGTCATGACCGGCGGGCCTTCCGTTGGGACGCGAGCTGCACGGCGTAGGAGACGACCACGATCACCGCGCCGAGCAGGAAGGAGACGGCCGAGGAGTAGTTCACTTCCTGGTTGGTGAACACCAGCGTGTACGCGTACATGTTCGGGGTGTACGAGGTGCTGATGGCCTGCGGCGCGAGCGCGGACAGCAGCTTGGGCTCGTTGAAGAGCTGGAAGGTGCCGATCACCGAGAAGATCACGCTGAGCAGCAGGGCCGGCCGGATCGCGGGGATCTTGATGTACCAGGCGACCCGGAACGCGCCGGCGCCGTCCACGGCCGCCGCCTCGTACAGCGTGGGCGACACCGACTGCAGGGCGGCGAACATGATGTGACGGCCCGGGCGGCCCGGGCAGGCCGCCAAGGGGGCCGGGTGTTCACTCGGGCGGTTCATAGCGGCCGTCGACGGCCGTCCACCCGCCGTCGACGGTGAGCATGCTCCCGGTCACGTAGCTCGCCGCGTCGGAGGCCAGGAACACCACGGCACCTGCCATCTCCTCGGACTGGGCCCAGCGGCCGAGCGCGGTCTTCGCGGCGTAGGCGTCGTACCGCACGGAATCGGACTGGGCCCAGGTCGTCATCGGCGACTCGACGACCCCGGGGGCGAGCGCGTTCACGCGCACGCCCAGCGGACCCAGCTCCGCGGCGGTCGTACGAAGCAGGGCGACGAGGCCGGCCTTCGTCGCGGAGTAGATGCCCTGGGCGGACTCGACGGTGACGGCGCGGATCGAGGAGACGCCGATGATCGAGCCGCGGCCGCGTGCGCCCATGGGCCTTCCGAAGGCGCGCAGGAGGTCGAACGGCGCCCGCAGGTTGAGGTCGACGATGCGGTCGAACTCGGCGTCGGAGTAGTCGACCAGCCGTCTGCGGACGTTCGTCGCCGGGGTGAAGACCAGCACATCGACCTCACCCAGCGCGGCGGGAGCCGCACGCACGGCCTCGCGGTCGAGGAGATCCAGCCGGTAGGGTTCGGCGCCGATCGCGGTGGCGGTGCCGGTGGCCGCGGCGAGGTCGAGGTCGGCGCAGACCACGGCGGCGCCATGTGCGGCAAGGGCCTGGGCGCAGGCGGCACCGATGCCACTGCCCGCGCCGATCACCACGGCCCGCCGGCCGTCGAGGCGGAAGAGGCGCGCAGGTCCGTCCGACGACTGCGTGTGTCCGCTCACTCCGTGCGCGGCGGGCCGGTCCGTGTACTCCGTCGTCATGACCCTTTCCTCCCTGAACAGGTGTCGAGCACCATCGACTCGATCTTGCACAGGCCCGGAACGCCGAGGAAGGCCCTGCTTTCCCCGGTACGCCACACCTGGGAACAGGTGTCCGAGAATCTGTCGGGCTCCCGGAGAGCCCGCTGCACCCCCTCCACCGAACGCCCCGCATACGTCGTCCACCGCGTCGCCCGTGCTCGCGGGAACCAGGGGTTCATTGACGAGACAGCAGGCCCCCTTTAGATTTGCGTCGATACATTGATGTCCATCAAAGGATGCAACGGTGACACGCAAAGCCATCCTGCTCGTCCACACCAACGCCGCCGGCCCCGAACACGAAGCCGCGTTCGACACCTGGTACGAGCAAGTGCACATCCCGCAGTTGCTGGAGCGTGTACCGGGCATCGTGAGGGCCACCCGCTTCACGACCTCCCCGGCCGGTCCGCCCACCGAGTACCGCCACCTGGCCCTGTACGAGATCGAGGCCGAGGACCCGGGCGCTGTGCTGGGTGCCATCGGGGAGGCGGCGGCCGCCGGTAAGCTCGACATGTCGCCGGCGATGGACAGCCGACCTCCAGTGATGACCTTGTACGAGTCGGCGCGGAGCGCCTGAGCGGGCGCGGCACCGCAGCCGGGCCGGTGGACCCGCCTCCCCGGACAGCGACGCGTCCACCTGCGGGACACAACCGCGAGAAAGCAGAGTCGAGATGAGCTCGAACGACGCCGTGCTTCTGGAAGAGCCGGCGCCAGGCGTACGGCTGATCACGCTCAACCGCCCAGACGTGCGGAACGCCATGACCGCCGAGGTGACTGCGGCCTGGTCGGCCGCACTGGCCGCGGTCACCGAGGACGATGGTGTGCGGGTGCTCGTGGTCACCGGAGCCGGGAGTTCGTTCTGCTCGGGCGCCGATCTCTCCTGGCTCGACCAGGGAGCGGCGCGGGACAACACGCCGGACCGGATGAGGCAGCGGATGCTGCCGTTCTACCGGACCTGGCTCGCGCCCAGGGAACTGCCCTTCCCCGTGATCGCCGCGGTCAACGGGCCCGCCGTCGGGGCCGGGCTGTGCCTGGCCCTGGCGTGCGACCTACGGTACGCAAGCACCTCCGCCAGGTTCAGCACTCCGTTCGTCTACCTGGGAACCCATGGTGGTATGGCCGCGACCTGGCTGCTCCAGGAGGCGGTCGGCGTGCCGCGCGCACGCGACCTCCTCTACACGGGGCGCGAACTGCGGGCCGACGAGGCCGCCGCGTGGGGGCTGGTCACCGAGGTGGCGGACGACGCCCTGGCCCGCTCCCTCGAGGTGGCCCGGCGCATCGCGAGCGCCGCGCCGATCGCGACCCGGCTGACGAAGGCCGGGCTTGAGCAGTCGGCAGGCGGGCTTGCCGCGTCGCTTCAGTGGGAGGCGCTGGCCCAGCCGGTGACGATGGCGACTTCGGACATTCACGAGGGGATCCGGGCCAAGAGGGAGCACCGCAGTCCCCTGTTCATGGGCGACTGAGGGTCCTGCTCCGGCCGTTCGGGACGCGGGCCAGTGCCCGGCCTGCCGGACCGGCTACGGACCGACGCGGATCAGGCCTTCCTGCGCGACCGTCGCGACAAGGGCGCCGCGGCGGTCGAAGACCGTACTGCGGCACAGCGCCCGGCCGCCGCCGGCCCACGACCCCTCCTGTGCGCAGAAGAACCAGTCGTCGCCGCGGAAGGCGCCGTCGTGGAACCACACGGTGTGATCCAGGCTCACCGCCAGCATCCCCGACGTGCCCATCCGCAGACCGTGCGGGGGCAGGGCCGCGGCGAGGAGGAACAGGTCCGACGCCAAGGCGAGGGTGCAGGCGTGCAGGAGGGGATCGGCGCCCAGGGGATCGCGCGCCCGGAACCACACGCCGTGGCGCGGCGGAGCAGTGGTGCCGGCGGCCACTCCCGGCGGGGCGCCGACGAAACGCATGTCGAAGGGGAAGCGGGCTCGGATGCCTCGGTACCACTCCCGCCCCCGGGCGTCCGGGAGCGACTCCTCCGGAGTGGGCAGCGACTCCGGGTCGGGTACGTCGAGCACCGCCGTCTGGTGCGTGAGCCCTGACTCCGGCCGGTGGAAGGAGGCGGTCAGCTGGAGCAGTTCCGTCCCCTGCTGGACGGCGACGACCCGCCGGGTGGCGAACGTGGAGCCGTTCCGCACGATCTCCACCTGGTAGTCGACCGCGCCCGAGGTATCGCCGACGCGCAGGAAGTGGGCGTGCACACTGTGCGCGCTGAACTCCTCGGGGACGGTTCGTCCCGCCGCGCAGAGTGCTTGTGCCACGGTCTGGCCGCCGAACAGCCGTGCTGTGCCGATGTTGGTACCGACGGCACGGAAGCCGGACGGCGACGACCGATGCAGGTCGAACAGGCCGGCCAGGTCGGGCGGATGACCGTCGGCCTGCTCCGCCGGGCGATCTGACGGGGCGTGGACCATGTCGGTCAACTGTGCAGCGGATCCGGTTTCCTTCATGGGAACTCCTCTCCGGTCGTCCGCGCGTCACAGCCGCACCGGCTGATCCTCCGGCAGGCCACGAGCCGGGACCAGCTGATTCGTCGGAGTTATCGGACGCCTTGCGGTAATGCGCACGACACTAGCGCGTCCGGCTTTCGTGGGCTAATACTGTGCCCACCGACGTAAATATCTCGAAGTATCGAAATGATGTAGGGATGTCCGATCCCTCTCTGTGCGGCATCCCTGCACGGAGCCGGTGATCTCACCGAACACGCGGCGCCGAACGAGCTTGTCCTCACCCTCCGGGCGCGCCCTCCCCTGCCGAGTCGTCGCACCGCAGCCCACCCGGCCCGAACACCCCGCGACCGACCGCGCTTGCCCACACCACGCCACACCCCCCGCCAAGAGGACCGTCCACCCCCGGGGAGACGGCCCTCCTCAGCGGAATCCGCTGTCCCGTACGGCCCGCCGCTACCGTCCGCACCGCATGTACTCAAAGGAGAGGCCATGACCGATGTCGGCAAACTGACCCACCCCGACGTGGAAGATCCCCCCCAGCCGAAACAGCGATCCACAGCGCACTATGTGCTGGTCACGGTTGCGGTGATGCTGATGATGGAGGCGACGGTCTTCTCCGCCGTCATGTTCATCAACATCCTGCACAACATGATCCCGCCGTTCACCCCGGGCCAGCTGCCGTGGATCGTGACCATCACCTTCCTGGTCGGCAGCGCGCTCCAGCCGCTCGCCGGAAAACTCTCCGACGTGTTCGGCTACAAGCGGCTCTTCATGGCGGCGGCGGTGCTCTTCCTCGCCGGCTCGCTCCTCGGGGCGCTGACATCCTCGTTCCCGCTGATGATGGTGGCACGGGTCCTCCAGGCTTCCGTCATCGCGATGCCCGGCGTCAACTACGCGTTCTTCCGCGAGTACCTGCCCAAGCGGATGGTCCCCATCGTGATCGGCCTGAGCGCGACGGGGATCGGCGTGGCCGTCGCCATAGGGCCGATCATCAGCGGTGCCCTGGTGGGCTCGTTCAGCTACCACTCCGTCTTCTGGTTCTGCTTCCTCTACATGCTCGCCCTCGCACCCGTCCTGTACTTCGGCGTACCCGACGTCGGACGCCGGAACAAGCGCGGGATCGACGTCGGGGGCGCGTTCCTGCTCACCCTCGGCATCGGCATGGTGCTGTTCGGCTTCACCCAGAGTTCGAGTGAGGGGTGGGCGTCGGTCGGCACGCTGGTGCCCTTCGCGATCGCGGTGCTCTCGTTCGTCGGGTTCGTCATCCTGGAGAACCGCTTGTCCGAACCGCTGATCGACATGAAGCTGCTGGCCAGTCCGGCGCTGCGGACCTCGCTGCTGATCGCGCTCTTCGCGTCGGTCCCCGCGTCGTCCTCCGGATTCCTGATCCCGCAGATGCTGGAGAGCCACGCCGGCGACGGGGTGTCGTACGGAATGGGCATGTCGTCCTTCCACACCGGCCTATTCGGGTTGTTCACAGGTGTCGTGACGATGATCTGCGGACCACTCGGCGGTTATCTGTGCCGACGCTACTCGCCGCGACTGGTCGTCCTGATGTGCTCCGTGATCGGGACCGTCGCGTCGGTGGTCGTCGCGTTGGCGCACGATCACCTGTGGGAGTACGCAATCAGCATGATGCTGTTCGGGGTCGCGTCGGGCTTCTACTACGCGGGGACGGTGAACCTGGTCATCGAGGCCGTTCCGCCGCGCCTCACCGGTGTGAGCGGCGGGCTACAGGCGACCACGTCGGCGCTCACCTCGGGTGCCGTGCCGGTGCTGGCCACCGTGGTGCTCGCGCTCTACATGGTGGGGGGCGCCGGCCCCGCCTACGCCGGGAAGGGCTACACCTACGTCTTCCTGAGCGCCGCGGTGTTCGGCGTGATCGCCGTCGTGCTGAGCGCGTTCATGCGGCACGGCCGCGCGCAGGCGACGGGCGGCGCGGCGGTGACCGACTGACGCCTGCCCGCCCGGCTCCTTCGCTGCCGTCCCGGTCCGACAGCCGGGACGGCAGCGAAGGCTGTGACGCAACAGACAGGTCGGGCGCGCTCCGGCAGCGTGGACGGAAAGCCTTACGGTAAGTATGTTGATAGGAAACTGTGCGGCGTGCTTCCAGACGAGTTCCGCGATCTGAAGTCCGGCGTACCGAGCGAAGGGGTCGCGCGTGCCGCACGAGCCGGACAGCGTCACTGTCACCGGAAAGGTCCAGCGCCAGGCTTGGCTGGACCGCGTTCTGCCTCCCGTGGAGCAGGTCAGGCCGGGCCTGTGGTCGATCCCGACGGTGTTTCCGAACAACCCGCTGCGCTATGTGCTGAGTTACGCGGTCGACTACGCCGGCGGAGTCGCGCTCGTCGACACCGGATGGCCGTGCGAGGACGCCTGGGACGGACTGGTGGCGGGCCTCGGCGAGGCCGGCTGGGACATCGGCGATGTCCGGGCCGTGCTGGTCACCCACGGGCACGCCGACCATTTCGGTCTGGCCCGCCGGGTCCGCGAGGTCAGCGGAGCGTGGATCGCGATGCACGAGGCGGACGCGCGTCCGCAGCGGGAGTTCGCCGAAGCCGGCGCCGGCGCCTTCGACCGGGCCCAGAGCACCTGGTTCGCCCGCAGGGGCATGCCCCTCGACGAACCGGCGAGCGCCGAACAACCGCGTCCGGAGATTTTCGAGCGGTTCGACGTGGTGCCCGACAGGCTGATCCAGGACGGCGATCGGCCGCTGGGTCCGGGGTCCTCGCTCTCGGCGATCTGGACCCCCGGCCACACGCCGGGGCACGTCTGCTTCTTCGACGCGGAGCGGAACGTGATGCTCACCGGGGACCACGTCCTGCCGAGGATCACCCCGAACATCAGCCCCCTGCCGGGCGACGAGGACGACGTCCTGGGTGACTACCTGTCCTCGCTACTGCTACTGGCCGAGTACGACGACGCCGAGGTGCTGCCGGCGCACGAGTACCGGTTCGCCGGTCTGAACCGGCGCGTGCACGACCTGAGGCGCCATCACGGCGACCGCCTGGCCGAGGTGATCGACGTGGTCCGCGCCGAGCCCGGCGCGGACACGGCCGCCGTCACAGCCGGACTGCGGTGGAGCCGGCCCTGGCCGCAGATGCAGGGCACGGCCCGCCGCTTCGCGATAGGCGAGGCCTACGCGCACCTCGTCCACCTGGCTCGCACGGGGTTCATCGTGAACAAGGGGGTCGACGCCGACGCCTGGCACCTGATCCGCGACACGCCGCCGGAACTCGGCTGAGCCGCCTCGGGGCCGTGGCGTCCGCGGTGCCGATCCGCGCTGCGCTACCAGGTCGGGAGCGCCCCGTCGGACTCGTGGCCGGCGGAGGTGGCCGAATCGGGAACCTGTCCGGCACCGGGCCCGGAAGTCAGCGCCCGCATGTCCTCGATGAGGGCATGCAGCACGTCGTCCCGCAGGGTGTAGTAGAAGCTCCGGCCCTCCTTGCGGACGGCGAGCAGGCCCGCCTGCACCAGGATCTTCGTGTGGTAGGAAATCGTGGGCTTGGACACCTCAAGGGTGTCCTCCAACGTGCTGGCGGCGAGTTCGTCGACCGCGGCGGCCTGCGAAACGATACTCCAACGCACCGGATCGCCCAGGGCCTTGAAGACGTCCGCGGGACGAAGCTCCGGCGACGCCGAGGCCTGCCGCAACCGACTGGTTCCGGCGATCCTGGCCATGGGTGCCGCCCTTCCCTTCCGTCGTTTCCGCGGCCCATGGTACCGCCGGGCGCAGCGCCGGAATCGCCGGTGGCGGCCGTCCCCTCTCGTGCCGGACCGCGCATCCCGGCAAACGCAGAAGTATCGAATCATTCTGGCCGGCTGATCCGGCCGGACACGTCATTCCTCACGGAGGTCCTCCAGATGCCCGACGACGCCGTGCCCTCAGCCAGCACCCTCTATCTCGACGGCACGTGGAGTGCCGCCGACTCGGGCGAGGAGTTCGCGGTGACGAACCCCGCCGACGGCACCACGCTCGGGCGCGCCGCCGACGCAGGCGCCGCCGAGACCCGCCGGGCGATCGAGGCGGCGAACCGTGCGTTCCCGTCCTGGTCGACGGCGACGGCCTACGAGCGGGCAGCCTTCCTTGAGCGCGCGCACCGCGCGATGACCGACGACACCGAGCGGCTGGCCCGGCTGATGACCCGGGAACAGGGCAAGCCGATCCGGGCGGCCCGCAACGAGGTGCGCTACGCCGCGGATTTCCTGAGCTGGTACGCGGAGGAGGCGAAGCGGGTCTACGGCACCACGATCCCCTCGTCCCGGGCCGGCCACCGGTTCCTGACGATGCGCCAGCCGGTCGGGGTGGTCGCCGCGATCACACCGTGGAACTACCCGATATCCATGATCACCCGCAAGGTCGCGCCGGCGCTGGCCGCAGGCTGCACAGTCGTACTCAAGCCCGCCGAGCAGACCCCGCTGTGCGCCGCCGCTGTCGTCGGCCTGCTGCACGAGGCCGGCGTTCCGGCTGGCGTGGTCAATCTGGTCACCACGAGCGACCCGGGTCCCGTGGCCGACACCCTGCTGGCAGCCCCGGAAGTGCGCAAGCTGACGTTCACCGGGTCCACCGACGTCGGCAGGATGCTCAACGCCAAAGCGGCTCGAACGGTGAAGCGGGTCTCGCTCGAACTGGGCGGCCACGCGCCGTTCATTGTGTTCGGCGACGCGGATCCCGCACGGGCCGCGAAAGGGCTGAGCCTGGTCAAGTTCCTCAACACCGGGCAGGCGTGCATCTGCCCGAACCGCGTCTTCGTCCACCGTCCGCTGCTCGACGACTTCCTCGATGTCCTGGTGGAGCGGGTGCGGGCGATGCGAGCCGGCAACGGGCTGGCCGACGGCGTCACGGTCGGACCGCTGATCGACGCCGCCGCGATGGCGAAGATGCAGCGCCAGGTCTCCGACGCGCTGGACAAGGGCGCCAAGGTCGTCGCCGGCGGCGAGCGGCTGTTCGACGACGGCCTGGCCGGCGGGCAGTTCTTCGCCCCCACCGTGCTCACCGGGGTCTCGCCCGACATGGATGTCTACTACGAGGAGACGTTCGGCCCGATCGCCCCGGTGATTCCGTTCGACGATGAGGACGAGGTGGTCGCGATGGCGAACGACACCGCGTACGGCCTCGCCGCCTACGTGTACACCAACGACCTGTCGCGCGCCCTGCGGGTCTCGGAGGCGCTGCGGTTCGGGATCGTGGGCATCAATGACATCAACCCGACGGGTGCCGCGGCGCCGTTCGGCGGGATCAAGGAGAGCGGCCTGGGTCGCGAGGGCGGCCCGCAGGGAATCGACGAGTACCTCGACACCAAGCTGGTCGGCATCTCGTTCTGATCGGGTTCCTCCGCTGGTCGGCCGGCACACCGGGACTCACGTCGGCGCCGCCCCTGAGGGGCGGCGCCGTGGTGGTGCGTCAGTGTGCGTCGCCGCCCCGAGCGGGCCTCCAGGTCAGCGCGAGCAGCGTCGCGGTACCGAAGATGCCCAGCAGTACGGCGACGCCACCGCCGCCCCACCCGGTCAGTTCCGTGCCGATCAGGTGGTCCACCGACGCGGTGCCCGGTCCCAGTGCCGCCAGCGCGACTGCCACCACGGCGATCAGCAGGACGTATTCATATCCCTCCTTGAACACGAAGAAGCCGTTCGCCCGGTGTGCGAGGAGACCGGCGATCACCATCACGCTGATGACCGCGCCGCAGGCGAAGGGGGTGAGGAATCCCGCCGCAATGGCTGCCCCGGCTCCGATTTCGGTGACGACGCTGGCCCACGCCTGGAGCTTTCCGTGCCGCAGTCCCAGGCCTTCGAACCAGCGGGCGGTGCCGGCGATGCGACCGCCACCGCGCCAGTGGTTGTACCCATGGGCGATCATGATGACGCCCAGCACCAACCGGACCACGACGAGCGCCACTTCCTGGGCGTCCATGGTCACACCCGTGCGGGCTCGGCCGACGCGGCCCGGGCCTCGGAGCGTGCCGCACGGCCGACCGCCGGTCCTGCGGTGAGGCCAAGCAGCGCGGCGAGTTCTCCCCGGTGGTGGGCCGAGTCACCGAACAGCAGCTCTGCCGACTTGATCCGGCGCAGGTACAGATGGGCAGGATGCTCCCAGGTGAACCCGATGCCTCCGTGGACCTGGATGTTCCGCTCCGCCGCCAGGGTGCACGCCTCGCTGGAGTACGCCTTGGCCAGCGCGGCGGCCTGCGCCAGCCCCTCCGGGTCCTCCGCGGCCACGCGGGCCGCGTACCGGGCGACCGCGAGGGCGGACTCGGCGGTGACGAAGATGTCGGCGCACAGGTGCTTGACGGCCTGGAACGACCCGATCGGCTTCCCGAACTGCTCGCGGAGTTTGGCATAGTCGACGGCCATCTCCAGCACCTTCTGCGTCGCTCCGGCGAGTTCGGCGGCGATGCCGACCGCCCCGAGCGCCAGCACATGGCGCTGCCCCGAGGCGAAGTCGCCCCCGATCCGGCGCACCTCGACGTCCGTGAAGCGGACCCGGGCGATCTCGCGCGTCAGGTCGAGCCCGGACAGCGGCGTGCGCTCCAGCCCGGAGCTGTCCGCCGTCACGGCGAACAGTCCGAGCTGGGCACCGACCGGGGCGACGACCAGGAGGACATCGGCGGCCAGTCCGTCGAGCACCGCCTCGACCTGACCGTTCAGCCGCCACGTCCCTTCGGTGAGCCGGGCGGCTGCCGTCGACTCGCCGGGCCGCCCGGTCAGCCCTTCGGAGAACGCGACGGTCGCGATCGTCGTGCCTGCTGCGATGTCCGCCAGCAGCTCGGAGGCAAGGTCGTCGTCACCGGACGCCGTCAGCGCTCCGACGGCAAGGACGGCGTTGGAGAAGAAGGGGCCGGGCAGCAGGCTTCGGCCCATCTCCTCCAGCACGACGCCCATTTCGACGAACGAGGTGCCCTGGCCGCCGAGCGCCTCGGGGACGAGGAGGCCGTGCAGGCCGAGTTGCTGCGCGAGCTGGTCCCAGACCTCGGCATCGCGGCCGAGCCCCGCGTCGACGACCCTGCGTACGGCGCTCTCCGGCGCCTTGCGTTCGAGGAACGCCCGCACGGTGCGACGCAGCTCACTCACTTCGGGGGCGAGTTCATGATCCATCGGTTCTCCGTAAGGTGTGGGACGGCCGGCGGGGCCGGGCGTGGTCAGGACGGCAGACCGAGCACGCGCTGGGCGAGGATGTTCTTCATCACCTCGGTGGTGCCCCCGGCGATCGTGGAGGCGCGGGCGCGCAGATAGTCCGTCATGAGTGCGTCGTCCAGGCCGGCAACCGCGCCGAGGCCGCCCAGGGCCAGCTGGGTCTGCGCGAGCCGCTGCCCGAACTGGCTCCACTCCAGCTTGATGATCGACTGCTCGGGTCCCGGCTGGCCTGTGGCCCTGATCGACGCCAGGGACCGCTGCCCCAGGACGCCCACGACCCGGCCCTCCACCCAGCGCCGCACCAGTTCGTCGCGCAGCAACGGGGAGAGCTCCCGCCCGGTCCGGTCGAAGCGCAGCGAGTCCACTACGGCCTCCACCTGCCGCTGGACCTGGGAGGCATGCGTCACGACGCCGCTGCGCTCGTGGCCGAGCGTGGTCATGGTGACGCCCCAGCCCTGGTTGAGCGGCCCCAGCAGGCTGCTGACGGGGACTCGCGCCCCGGTGAAGTACACCTCCGCGAACTCGGACTCCCCGGTGATCTGCCGGATCGGATTGCGCTCCACGCCAGGGGTGTCGAGCGGGATCAGCAGCGCGGAGATGCCCTTGTGCTTCGGCACGTCCGGGTCGGTGCGCACCAGAAGTTGCATGTGTGAGGCGCGCACACCGTCCGAGGTCCAGATCTTCTGGCCGTCGATGACGAACTCGTCGCCGTCGAGGACGGCCCGGGTCCGGAGGCCTGCCAGGTCGGAACCGGTGCCGGGTTCGCTGAACCCCTGGCACCAGATCTCGCTGCCGTCGAGGATGGCGGGCAGGTGGCGGCGCTGCTCCTCGGTTCCCCACTGGGCGATGGTGGGGCCGACGTTGGCCACTCCGTAGATGCCTGCGGTGCCGGGGGCCCCGTACTCCGCCAGGACCTCGCTGCAGGCCAGGGCCTCCACGACGTCCAGGCCCCGGCCGCCGAACTCCTCGGCCCACTGGGGTGCCACCCAGCGGTCCTTCTGCAGTATGCGCTGCCAGGCCAGCTTCCCCTCGAACTCCGGTTGCTCGCCCCACTGTTCGCGGAAGGCGGGCAGGTGGACGTCGAGGTAATGGCGCAGCTCGTCTGTCGCGGTCACGACGCGGACTCCTTCGGTCGCTGGTTCGGTTCCCCGCGCGTGGCACGGAAGAGGGCGGTCATCGGCTCGACCAGGCGGAGTGTCCTCAGCAGGTCGTTGAGATGGGTGCAGCCGTGCGGGCCGACGAGCCGCCGGCGGACCTCCGGTTCGATCTCGTCCAGCGGAACTCCGTGCAGGCTCACGGCCGTTGCGGCTGCTGCCGGGCATTCCGGGAACGGCAGGGCGCCGGGACGTGCCGTCAGTTCCCGCACCACCGGGAGGCCGCCGACCCCGGCCGCGACGGTCGCCGTGATCTCGTACTCGTGGACGACGACCTCGATGCCGTCCGGGCGGCAGTAGGTGTCGCGGAAGTATCCGTACACGCCGGTGACCGTGTCGGGGCTCACCTCGATGAGGCGCCGCCGCCGCATCCCCGCCCGGGGCGGAGGGGGGTCGGCGTGCCAGACCCGCTCGTTCCCGCCGACTAGGTCGGGAGCGGGCGGACGCGACGTGAGCATGTCGGGAAGCGCCTCGTCGGAGGTGGCCGCGGTGCCGTCGGCGGCCCAGCCCACGCACACCCCGATGGCTAGGGAGGGCCGCTGGTCGTCGGGGCGCGCGGGTGCGTGTTGCTGCAACTGGGCGTAGCCGGAGATGATCCGCATGCCCGGCAGGTCGTCGAGCAGGGCGGCCTGGAGGCCGGCGCCGCCGACCGGGCCGAAGTGTGCCGTGAGCGCGCGGCGGAACCCGCGACGGGAGTCGATCCCGACCAGCTCGGCCGGCAACCGGCTGCCGCCCGCGTCGCCGGTGGTGTCATCGGTGTCCCGCAACGTGCCGTCCTTGTCCACCCGGGCGCGGAACCGGTGGGTGGCGTGTTCGCGGGTGTGTCCCCGGCCGTCGGCGATGAGGTCCCTGCCCCGTGCGTCGACCAGTGTTCCCGCGCGCCAGGTGCCGTCGGGGCGCGCGTCGACGGTGGTGGTGCGCCGGATCGAGCCGCGGCTGATCGGCGCCGGACTCCCCGGCGCGGAACGGCCGTCGGGCGCGCCCGCGGAGCCCGGCGTCCGTCTGCCCGTTTCCGAACCGAACGGCATGACTCGGCCTCCTTCTTCGTCGGTCACCGTCAAGAGGTGAGAACCATGGCCCCGCACTGCGGTCCGTGCGCGTTGGCGACGACCGCCACGTCGGCGCCGGTGACCTGGCGGTCGCCGCATTCGCCGCGCAGCTGGAGGACCGCCTCGTTGAGGAAGCTGAGACCGTGCAGTCGGCCCTCGGCCAACTGGCCGCCATTGGTGTTGAGCGGCAGTCGGCCGCCCGGACCGATGGTCCGGCCGCCGTCCACCCAGTCGCCGAACTCGCCGATGCCGCAGAGGCCCAGGGCCTCCACCCAGGAGATGGTGATGTGGGTGAAGCCGTCGTAGAGCTCGGCCACCTTGACGTCCTGGGGTGTCACCGACGAGCGTTCCCACAGCCGGTTGCCGCAGCCGACGGTGCCGCCGAAGACGAGGTCGTCGGCGAAGCTCCAGCTGGGCCGGGAGCCGGTTCCCTGGGCCATCGCGTCGACGACGACCGGCTTCCTGCGCAGGTCCGCGGCGCGCTCGGCCGACGTGATCACCGTGGCGCAGGCACCGGTGACCGGGTAGTCGCAGTCGAACAGGCGCAGCGGCTCCGCGATGTAGCGCGAGGAGAGGTAGTCGTCCATGGTGATCGGGGTCCGCAGGACGGCCCGCTCGTTGAGGGCGGACCAACGGCGGGCGTTGACCGCGATGTGACCGTAGTCCTCCTCGCTGCCGCCGAAGTCGACGAAGCGCCGGTACTTGCGCATGCCCATGGACGGGATGACCGCGCCGTAGTCGCCGTACGGTGCCAGGAACTGGGCCGGGCCGTCGGCCGGCGGGAACTCCGCCTTGCCGCTCTGCTGGCCCCACTCCCGGGTCACCGACCTGAACACCAGGGCGGTCTCGCAGGCGCCGGACGCCACGGCCATCACGGCGTTCTGCGCCGCCGCGAGGCCCGAGGGGCCCGAGGCCGAGTTGTCGCCGAACACCGCGAGGTCGCGGATGCCGAGCATCCGCTGCATCTCGACGGCGATCTGGGTGCCCTGTCCCGGGTACTCGAAGATCCCGTCGATGTCAGCGGTCGTCAGCCCGGCGTCCCCGATCGCCTGCTTGGCGGCTGTCACCGCGAGCGGCCGGGAGTCGACCCCCGTCTCACGGTGGATGGTGGAGTAGCCGACACCGACGACGGCGGTGGCACGGGTTCCGAAGGCCACGGTTCAGGTTCCGTTCTTCTGGACGGGGCGGAACTGGGGCAGTGTGATGTCCCCGCGTTGTTCGTAGACGGCTTCGAGCGGATCACCGGCTTTGAGGTCGGCGATGTCGGCCTCGACGATGTTGGTCTGGAGGCGGATGCCAGGTGCGTCGTCGAGCTGGACCTGGGCGATGACGTAGGGCAGGGAGTCGTTCCAGGCGGGGTGGAAGGCCTGCCGGACCACCGTCATCGCGTACAGGGTGCCGCGGCCGCTGACCGGTTTCGCCGTCAGGGACTGCGACTGGCAGGTCTCGCAGACCGCGTTGGGCGGGAACTGCACATGGCCGCATTCCTCGCACGCCTGGACCGTCAGGCGCCCCTGGGCCGCGTTCTCCCAGTAGAACGCGCTGTACCGGTCCGGGACCGGAGCCTGCTTGTCCGTCATCGCCACCTCCGACATCGCACCCGCGGCCACCGGGGCCGTAGTGCACAGGGCCGCAAGTTTTACATACCGTAACTCTTACCGCAATGCTTTCGATGTAGTTGCGGGGCCCTGCCCGACACCCGGCCCGGACCGCGCCCCACTACCTCCGCCGCTCTGGCGATTCTCTTACAGTAATGCTTATGGTAATACCTTCTCCGGGCGGTGGATTCGGCTGATAGCCGCTTCTCCCCGCCGAACGGCCGAGTGGCCGGTCACTGAGCAATCGCAGAGGGAAGGACTCCAATGACGGGAATCCTGAACGGCATCAAGGTCGTCGAGCTCGCTTCCTGGGCCTTCGTGCCCGCTGCGGGAGCGGTCCTCGCCGACTGGGGCGCCGACGTCGTCAAGATCGAGGACACCCGCGGCGGCGACTCCACACGCAGCCTGGTGGTCGGCGGCCTGCGGCGCGAGAACGCCGCGGTCGACGCCGACTACATGATGGAGATCACCAACCGCGGCAAGCGAAGCATCGGCCTGGACCTGAAATCGGACAAGGGCCGGGAGTTGTTCGCCCAGTTGATCGCGTCGGCCGACGTGTTCCTGACGAACTGGCTTCCCGGCCCCCGGGCCCGGGCGCGGCTCGATGTCGAGGACATCCGCGCGATGAACCCGAAGATCATCATCGCCCGCGGCTCCGGCCAGGGCCCGCGCGGCCCCGAGAACGACAAGGGCGGCTACGACGCCTCCAGTTTCACCGCACGCGGAGGCGTCGCCTACGCCCTCACACCCCCGGGGGCCGAGTTCCCGTTCTCCCAAGGGGCGGCATTCGGTGACCTGCCCAGTGGCATGTCGCTCGCGGGCGGGATCGCCGGCGCGCTGTTCCACCGTGAGCGCACCGGGGAGCCGAGCGTGGTCGACGTCTCGCTCCTCGCACAGGCCATGTGGACCATGGCCCCGGACATCCTCGCGGCCGAGTTCTTTGGCGTCGACAGGACCCCCGTGCCGCCGCCCGGCAGCGCGCTGAATCCGGTCACGAACCGGTACCAGACCAAGGACGGGCGCTGGATCCAGCTGGTCTTCCTCCAGCCGGACCGTTTCTGGCACGACTTCTGCGTCCGGGTGGGACGCGCGGACCTGGCCGACGACGAGCGGTTCACCCCCTCTCAGAACCTGATCGCGAACGCCGCCGAGGCGGTGCGCCTGCTCCGGGAGACGTTCGCCGCACAGGACCTCGACCACTGGACGAAGGCACTCGCCGACGAGAAGGGCGTCTGGTCGGTGATCGCCAGCCCGCAGGAGGTCCTGGCCGACCCGCAGGCGATCGCGAACGAGTACCTCGTACCGAACAAGGACGACCTCGGACGCGAATACCACGTGGTGTCCAACCCCGTGCAGTTCGACGAGACCCGGCCGCAGTCCGCACGCGCCCCGGAGTACGGCGAACACACCGAGGCGCTGCTGGTCGAGGCCGGCGTGAGCTGGGCCGAGATCGCCGAGGCGAAGGAGCTCAAGGCGATCCTCTGAGCGCCGGGCGGCCCATGCCGGAGCGGGTCCGACCCCGGCTGATCCGTGAACGCGGCACGACCGTGGCCGCGCCCTCCTCAAGGGCGCGGCCACGGTCGTCCAAGGTCGGCGAAAGACGCGCCGACCTTCCTATAGTAGCCCTTACGGTATACATTACTGCAAGAACCTCGGTCCGCCGTTGCCACCTCCGTGCCACGGCACCGGTCCTATCGGGCGAAGGAGAGACCTCATGCCACTGACCGTCGGCAGCCAGCTCCGCAGTACAACCTCGACGTGTGAGGTCGTGGTGGTCCGCGCACCCGGCCTCGAAGGCGCGGTGTACTGCGGCGAGGCGGAGATGACGAGCGACGCCGCAGGCCGGCCCGCCACCGGGTCATGCGACGGCCCCGCGGTCGTGCTGGGCAAGCGCTACGAGCACAAGCCGTCCGGGCTCGAACTGCTCTGCGTCAAGCCGGGCCCGGGGCCGCTCACGTTCGACGGAGTGGAACTCGTGCTCAAGTCCGCCAAGCCGCTGCCCGCATCCGACTGACCGGAGGACCCCGTGGATCTCTTGACCCTGCTCGACATGGTCGCCACCGGAATGGGCGACCGTGTCCTCGTCGGCGAACGACAGGACGGCCTGACCGGAGCACAGTTGCGCGACCGCGCGGCGACAGGCGGCCGTCTCCTCGCCGGAACGGGTGCCCGAACCGTCGTATACCTCGGGGGGAACGGCCCCGCCTTCCCCGTGGCACTGTTCTCCGCCGCGGCGGCGCACGTGCCCTTCCTACCGCTGAACTACCGCCTGGGCGACGACCAGTTGCGCGAGATCCTGGCACGCCAGGAAGACGCTGTCGTGGTCACCGACGCCTCGGAGCGGGCGGAGCGCCTCGCTCCCCACCTGACGGTGCTCGACCTGGGCGGGTTCCTGGACCGCTGCGCCCCCACCACGCCGGACGCGACCCTGGTCAGCGGCGGCCAGGAGGCCGTCGCGGTGCTGCTGATGACGAGCGGAACCACGGCAGCACCCAAGAGCGCGGTCCTACGGCACCGCCACCTGACGTCGTACATCCTGGGCTCGGTGGAGTTCGCCTCGGCCGAGGAGACCGACGCCACCGTGGTCAGCGTCCCCCCCTACCACATCGCCGCGGTCGCGAATCTGCTGTCGAACCTGTACGCCGGGCGCAGGATCGTCTATCTGGACCACTTCACCGCCGCCGAGTGGCTGGAGGTGGTCCGCACGCAGGCCATCACCCACGCGATGGTCGTCCCGACGATGCTCAGCCGCATCGTGCGAGAGCTCCAGGAGTCCGCGGCCACCGCACCGCCTTCCCTGCGCTCCCTGTCGTACGGCGGCGCCAAGGTGTCCGCGAAGGTCATCGCGGACGCCCTGCGGCTGTTCCCCGAGACGGGCTTCGTGAACGCGTACGGGCTGACGGAGACCTCCTCCTCGATCGCCGTCCTCGGTCCCGACGACCACCGCGAAGCGCTGGACGGCGACGACCCTCAGGTACGGCTGCGACTGGGCTCCGTCGGCCGCGCCCTGCCCCACGTCACGATCGAGGTCCAGGACGACCATGGCGAGCCGTGTGCCCCTGGGGTTGTCGGCGACATCGTGGTCCGGGGCGCGCAAGTGGCCGGCGAGTACGTGGAGGGCGGCAGCCGCCTCGACGAACGGGGCTGGTTTCCCACCCGCGACCTCGGCTACCTCGACCAGGACGGTTATCTGTTCGTCCAGGGCCGGGCCGACGACACCATCATCCGCGGCGGCGAGAACATCGCTCCCGCCGAGATCGAGGAGGCCGTAGCCACACACGAGGCGGTACTCGACTGCGCCGTCGTCGGCGTCCCGGACGAGGAATGGGGCCAGCGCATCGCGGCGTTCGTCGTGGTCAAGCCGGAGCACCGGTGCACCGTCGAAGAGATCCGGACCCATGTCCGGACCCGGCTGCGCGGATCCAAAACGCCCGACCTGGTGAGGTTCATCGAAGAACTCCCCGTCACGGCGACCGGCAAGGTGCTGAGGCGGAACCTGGTCGCCGACTTCGCTGTCCGCTAGGAGTGCCGCGTCCCGGGCCGCCGGAGACGGAGCCGGGACCTCGTAGGTACGGGCACGCAACGGAGCGCCCGTCAGACGAAGGCCATACTATAAAGCCGACGTCGATATCAGTATGGGATGGGCTACCGTATGCCACACGCGACCAACAAGGTGAACGCCCCGACGAAGTCCGGCCGCCGGCCCCGGGGGTCGCTCAGCAGCGAAGCCATCCTGGATACCGCCTTCGCGCTGGCCGAGGAGGACTCCCTCGACGCCCTGAGCATGCCGAAGGTCGCGTCTCGTCTGCGCGTCGGCGTGACCAGCCTCTACTGGTACTACCGCTCCAAGGAGGAACTCCTCGACGCCATGCTCGTCGTGGCGTCCGGGAGGTTCCTCGGCCAACTGCCCGACTACGCCGGGCTGCCCTGGGACGAGCACTGCCGCTCCTACTTCGGGGAGATGCGTCGTATCTTCCACGACAACCCCGTGCTGTGCGACTTCCTCATCTTCCGGAACCAGCTCAGCACCGTCCGCCCGCGGACACTCTTCCTCGACCGGATCGACCGCGAGGTGTCGATCCTCCTCGACGCCGGTTTCGACCCCGCGACGGCGGCGCGCGGCTACATGGCCATGTCCGTCTACACCCAGGGGTGCGTGCAGAAGACGCGCCTGTTCGAGCGCACCGGAGAGCAGGAGAACCGGTTCGCGTGGCACGGCTCCGATCCCATCTGGGCCTCGCAGAGCCCGGAAGAGCAACGTACCTACCCCGGCATGGAGCAGACCCAGGAGTACTGGAGCGTCAGCTTCGCGGCGGACGCGGATTTCGAGGCCGGGCTCGAATTCATCATCGACGGGCTGCGGGGCAGGCTCAAGCGGCCCGAAAAACCTGCCCGGAAGCGTGCCGCTCCCCGGAAGCAGAAGACCGAAAGCTGAGCGGGCGGCGCGCTCCGGGACCCTGGCCGGCGAGACCTCGCCGGCCAGGAGAGCCCGCCTGCGAAACCACCAGCGG